>CALDMI010000097.1 GCA_937914815.1 uncultured Clostridia bacterium | reverse complement strand
CGCAGCTCATCCGCGAGAGCGAACTCCCGCTCTGCCGACGGGTGTGTGCCGGATCTCTCGTCGCTCGTCGTGTATACCTTGACATATCGGAGAAGTCTTTCGTATGCTTTCATTTTTATGTCTCCCTCCGCCCGGATATTCGCGTATAAGCGCGCCGGGCATATACTTGTTACTACTATTTTATCACAGCCGTGCGCGCTTTACAATAGCCCGGAATGTTACAAATCGGAAAATTTTGACGAAATTCCGGTGAAAATTTTTTCTCCGAACAGAAAAACGCGCGGTTTACGGGCGACATTCCGGTCAATAATCACGTACAGCGTAAGTATAAAGAATTTTCGGCGCGGCACCGAATGTGGGTGCGCGCTTTTTCGGGAGGCTTGAAAATGGTAATAATCGTCGGGGGCGGTGTCTCGGGTCTCGCCGCGGGTATACGGCTTCTCCGCGGCGGAGAGGCGGTAACGGTTATCGAGATGTGCCATGCAGCGGGCGGAAATCTCTGCGGCTGGGTGCGTGACGGCTACACAATAGACAACTGTATACACTGGCTCACCGGTACGACGGACGGGGAGCTGCGGAAAATCTGGGAGGAGACCGGTATTCTTTCCGGGGACACGGGTATTCACAGACCGGAATATCTCTACCGCTCATACGGCGCGGGAGGGCATATATCCTTTTACCGCGACCCGGAGAGGACGAGGGATGAGGCGCGCGCCGCCCTCGGGAGAGCCTCGGCTCCGTTTATGAAATTCATAGACTCCTGCGAGAGGTGCGCGGAGGACGGCGGCACGGGATTTTCCTCCCGGGCGCGGCGTATGCTATCTGCCGCGCGGTATGCGCCGCGCGATCTCTCATCCCTCGCCGCGTCGATGAAAAATCCGCTCGCCGGGGCGGCGATGACCGACCTTCTGACGGGGGAGTACTCCTCGCTCGGGCTCCATATGCTCTACTCGGCGTTCATACGCGGAAACGCGGATATACCGCTCGGCGGCTCTGTCGCCGCGGCGGAGAGAATGAAGAACAGATTTCTCTCCCTCGGCGGTACCCTCCGCCTCGGTGAGACCGTCGAGACGGTCATAATATCGAACTCGGCGGCGCGGGGCGTCCGTCTCACATCCGGGGAGGAGATACGAGGGGACGGGGTGATACTCGCGCTCGACCCGCGGGTCGCGTTCGGCAGGCTGCTGCCCGGAACCTTAATGCCGGAAAAGCTCGCCGGAATATATACACGCCCCACGGCTTATCCGGTATTTTCGGCGGTGCAGATCGCGTTTTCACACCCCACGGACACCCTGCCGTTCCGGGGTATATGCGGCGTCCCCGTCCGCCCTCTCGCGTTCGGCGGGCGGGTGCTCCGGCGGCTCACCGTCCGTGAGTTCTCCTATGAAAAGGACTTTGCACCTCCCGGACAGACGGTTCTGCAGTGCATGCTCTTTACTCATGCCGGGGAGTCGCGCGCATGGATTGATTTGCGGAGGGATGACCCGGGGCTCTACCGCCTTAAAAAGCGGGATATTTCATCCGCGGTTGCCGACCGGCTGTCGGAGTATTTCGGCACAGACGCGCTCGGAGTCCTTGACGTATGGACCCCCGCGACCTACAACCGCTATTTCGGCTCTCATCTCGGGGCGTTTATGAGCTTCGCCCTGACGGGACATGCGATACCGAGAAAAATCGAGCCCGCCGTTCCCGGGGTGCGCCGGCTGCTTCTCGCCGGACAGTGGACGACGCCGCCGGGCGGGCTCCCCTCTGCGGTCTACTCCGGATACGCGGCGGCGGATGCCGCGCTCGACCTGATATGACGGGGCACGCCTTGCCCCGCCAGGCGGGTAATTTATGCGTTTTTACACTTCTTCCGTATGCCTCCGGCTTTTTCCAACAATAAATTTGTCCATATCCCTTGAAATAATATAAATTCGGGTGTATAATAACTGCGCGTCGCAGGCGTGAGAGTAAAATTCTGCTATGCGACCGACACCTGAATTTTTTCTTTTCCGGGAGAATACCGTGATGAAAAATACATATGGAGGCAGACGCCGCGCCGCCGCGCTTATACTCCTCGTTGCGGTGATATTATCCTCCGTTCTCCTCTCCGGCTGCATGGGCAGGGACGGGAAGATGACGAGAGAGGAATATCTCACACTCTGGGAGAACACCTCGCCGTACGACAGATTTATCTATGTCGCGGTGGACGATGAGACAACCGAAAAGATATATGCGGACTATATTCCCGACCCGTCGCACATGCCGAACCTGTCAAAAGAGGAACTCGCGTGGTTTTCGCCGGAGGAGGGATATGCTTTCGCCGGGCTCTATGACGGCATGGGAGAGGACGCGGAGATGGTTTACGGTGCAAACGGCGTCGTAAATGAATTTTACAGGTTCACCCCGGGGCAGATGATATTCCCGAGATATAGGCTCGCGACAGCGCAGACCCCGGACAAGGTCACTCCGTCGGTTGACGTGGACGACGGCGCGCTCCCGACCTATACGATAACCTACGATTTCGGAAACTATTAATGTGGCTCCGCATGTAGTGCGGAGCCGATACCCCCGGGGCGTGTATCGGTTTTGCCGCAGAATACGGCGGATTATTCCGGCGGGAAAATTTTGCCGCGGGGTGTTTACATCCGGCGCATTACGGTGTATAATAGCCGTGGGTAATCATCTATCTTTCGCAAAGGAGAAGAACGTATGAAAAAGACGATAGCAAAAAAAATTTACGATACCGAGACGGCGAGCGTCGTAAAGAAGGTCACATCCGGATATTTTGGCGACCCGGCGGGATATGAGGAGACCCTCTATATCACCCCGGACGGCTCGTATTTCCTCTATACGAACGGCGGCGAAGCCTCCGTTCATCCGACTGAGGAGATAAAGAGAATGTCGAAGGCTACAGCCGAGCGCTGGGCGGCGGAGAACTGAACGGAAAACCGGACAGTCCCGGCTCCTGCGGGTGTCTTTGGGGCGCGTTTTGTGCGCGCCCCGGGCACCCGCTCTTATTTTTTACACATTATCTTGACTTCTCACACGCGCGGGAGTATAATAAAATAAGACTGTACTACTATATCATAAATAAAAATATTGGAGATACGGTATAATGGGAACCACAAAAACACAAAAACTGCGGTGGAGGGCGGCGTTTCTGCTGCTTTTCATCTTCGTTCTGTCGATGGCGCTGTCCGTCGGTACATACGCGGCAGAGGCGCTTTCCCGCCCCGGGAATACAGAGCTCGCCGAGGTTGAGCGAGAGAGTAACAGCGCCGGGAGCTACTACTCCGGGCTTGATACGACGCTTCAGGGGAATGCGTTCCGCGCACAGCTTGCAGAGCTCTTGAAAAGCACGCATAAGACATACACATCCTATGACGGCAGCGGTAAAACCTCGCTCGCCGGTGTATATAAGGTGGCTGATGCCGACCCGGACAAGAGCGGAAACATACTCTGGTTCTATACCGGAACATCCGTATCATTCAGCGGCTTCGGCTCCACATCCGGGACGACGAACAGAGAGCACGTATGGCCGAAGGACAGCGGAAGAGCTTTTCCGGCAAAGTCGGGTCCCGGTTCTGATGCGCATCACCTCCGCCCGACGGAGGCGACCCTCAATTCGTCCAGAAGCAGTAAGAGCTACGACGAGATAGCGACCACCACCTCGAATATAGCGAAGCAGGCGGGCTCTATCTCTTACGGCAATCTCTGCTACACGAACTCGACCTTCTTCTATCCCGGAGAGGGATATCGCGGAGCTACCGCAAGAATACTCATGTACATGCAGGTGCGCTGGGGCGACGAGAACGGGCTCACCTTCGTTGATTCGAGCGGACACTGCAAGACGATAGGAAAGATATCCACCCTCATGAAGTGGCACCTTGAGGAGCCGCCGACAGAGGAGGAGATACGCCGCAATGAGGAGGTCTATGCGATACAGGGCAACAGAAACCCCTTTATCGACCACCCCGAGTATGCGGAGAAGATATTCTGCCATGACGGCAAGTCGTACAATGACGCGCTTGTCAGCGTGGTGAACAAGTACGGAGATTATACCGGAACTCCGGCTACCTCAATAAGCATTACTCCGGATTATCTTGACCTCGCCCTCGGTCAGAGCGCGACGCTCAAGGCTACCGTCGCTCCCCTCGGCGCGACATCAACCGTTCTCTGGAAGTCGAGCGACGAGAATATAGCAACCGTTACCGGCGCGGGCGTCGTTACGGCAAAGGCTGCCGGCTCCGCCGTTATAACCGCTTACAGCTCGGATGACGCGTCTGTCTGTGCCTCCGTCGCCGTGAGCGTAAAGGCGGTACGGTCGATTACCGTTACCGGGACGGCGGGCAAGCTCGAGTATACGGCGGGCGATAAATTTGACCCGACGGGACTTACCGTTACCGCGACCTATACCGACGGCACAACGGCTACGGTACCTGTGACAGACTGCCTGTGGCTTGACTCCACGACAGGCAGCGCGACCCTCTCCGAGGGGACCACATCGGTTATCTGCAAGCTCGGGGATATTCCGTATATCTACGACGGAATAACCGTCAAGGTTGCCTCCGCCGCGAGCATTACGCTTACGCGTGACAGCTTCCCGTCGGCTACCGGCTACGCCTTCAATAAATGGGTGTGCGGGAGCATTGAGGGAGAGGCATATATCTACGGCGGCAGAAAAGACTCTATGCAGATGAACTGCACCAAGGAGGCGTATTATATTTACAATACAACTCCGCTTCCTGCCGGGCTTGTCTCGATAAAGATAAAGCTCAATCAGGCGACAGACGACAGGCAGTTTGAGCTTCTGACATCTGACACCCCCTACGGGCAGGTGAGCGGCTGCCCCGAAACCGGAACCTCGCACGGCATAAAGTCGAGCAGCGCGAGCGGAGACGCAATCGTCTGGACGCTCGACGGCACGGACAAATACTTCTCGATAAATTACAGGAACACCTCGGGCGCTGTATATATCGCAAGCATTGAGATAGGCTATGGCACCTCCTCCGGTGAGAACACAGACAGCGTCTCGCTCTCCGAGACGAATGTGACAATCCCGGATAACGGAACAAAGAAACTCACCGCTACCGCGAGCGGGAGCGTCACATGGGCGTCGAGCAACCCCGCGGTTGCCTCGGTTGACAGCGAGGGAATGGTAACAGCGCACAAGGCGGGCACCGCGATAATCACTGCGACCTGCGGCACTGCGACGGCGTCCTGCGCGGTGACTGTTACAAAGACATCGGTTGACAGTGTCTCGATAAGCGAGGACAGAATAAGCCTTGACGAGGGCGAAACCAAGAAGCTCACGGCTACGGCGAGCGGGAATATAGCATGGTCATCGGGCGACACCTCTGTCGCGACGGTTGACGCCGAGGGAAATGTTACGGCGAAAAAGGCGGGAACGGTTATAATCACGGCGAGGTGCGGTGACGCGTCCGACACATGTATAATAACCGTAAATGCAAAAGAAAAGCCGCCTGTCCCGGCGGGAGAGATAACCATTGTCGGAAGTGACAAGGTGACAGTCAAGGCTAACGGAAGCCTGACACTTACGGTTGACGGCGAGGGAGAGCTCACCTGGACGACGAGCGACCCGTCGATAGCCACGATAGACGAAAACGGAAACCTCGTAGCCAAAAAGGCGGGGCAGGTGACTATAACCGTTTCAAACGGCGCATCGACAGTCACCTATACCGTTGACGTCGACTATGCGACAGAGACCTGCAAGGACGGGGAGCACAGCTTCGGCGACTGGCAGGTATACGGCAGCGGAAAGTATGAGCGCCGCGTCTGCGGCGTCTGCGGCGAGGCGGAGATACGCACGGCGACAGACGGCGGTAACACCGGTCTGAGTGTTGACCGTACGGTGATTATAGTCGTCGCCTGCACGGTAGGCGTGCTTGTCGTTGTATGCGCTGTGTCCGTGATTATCATAAAGAAGCACAGAGGATAATCGGCGACAGGCGAAGCCAAAGGTAAGCAAAACCAAAAGTAAAAAAATGAAAGAAAAAAGTTAAACAAAAAAAGGCGGCTGCCCGGGATACCGGACAGCCGCTTAGTGTTTATTTATGTGGTGATGTGCGCCTTTTTTGCGATTACTCCGTCGGCTTCATTGTGGGGAAGAGGAGTACGTCGCGTATCGACGGCGAGTCGGTAAGGAGCATGACGAGCCTGTCGACGCCGAAGCCGAGACCGCCTGTGGGCGGCATGCCGTACTCAAGCGCGGTGACGAAGTCATAGTCGACCTCCGCCTTGCAGTCCGGTTCCTCCGCGCGCTTCGCGGCTACCTGACGCTCAAATCTCTCACACTGGTCTATCGGGTCGTTGAGCTCAGAGAAGGCGTTGCCGTACTCGGTGCAATTGATGAAATACTCAAATCTCTCGGTAAAGAGCGGGTCGCCCGGCTTGCGCTTTGCGAGCGGGGAGTTCTCGACCGGGTAATCGTATATGAATGTCGGCTGTATGAGTTTGTCCTCGACATAGGCGTCAAAGAGCTCGGCAAGGACGGTACCGCGGGTTGCCCCCTCCGACACCTCAACATGCAGTTCCTTTGCGCACGCGCGCGCCGCGGCGTCATCTGCCCAGCTGTCGTAATCCGCGCCGGAGTACTTCTTTACCGCCTCCTTCATGGTGAGGCGCTCCCAGTGTCCGAGGTCTATCTCCTTGCCCTGATAGGTTATCTTCGTGTCACCGCAGACGCGCTTTGCAAGGAGGGTATACAGCTCCTCGACAAGGTCCATCATGCCGTGATAGTCGGTGAATGCCTGATAGAGTTCAACCGTCGTGAATTCCGGATTGTGCTTCGGGTCCATGCCCTCGTTTCTGAATATACGCCCGACCTCGTAGACGCGGTTCATACCGCCGACGATAAGGCGCTTCAGATAAAGCTCGGTCTCAATACGCAGATACATATCCATGTCGAGCGTGTTGTGATGTGTCTTGAACGGGCGGGCGGAGGCTCCTATTTCGATAGGAACAAGTATTGGGGTGTCGACCTCGATAAAGCCCTTGCCGTCAAGATATTCGCGTATTGTGGAAAGAATCTTCGAGCGCTTTACAAAGGTGTCCTTGACCTCGGGATTTGCTATCAGGTCAACGTATCTCTGTCTGTATCTCTGCTCAAGATTTGTCAGCCCGTGGAACTTCTCGGGGAGGGGAAGAAGAGACTTCGCAAGGAGGGTTGCCCCTGTGGCGTGTACGGAAATCTCGCCGGTTCTCGTCCTGAAAACGTGCCCCTCAAAGCCGACGATATCGCCGACATCCCACTTCTTGAAGGCGGCGTAGCTCTCGTCCCCGAGGTCATCGCGCGAGACGTATATCTGTATTTTTCCGTCGTTGTCGAGAAGGTGCGCAAAGGACGCCTTGCCCATCACGCGGCGGCCCATCATACGACCCGCGATCCTCACGGTCATGACCTCGCCCGCCTCGGTGAG
>CALDMI010000096.1 GCA_937914815.1 uncultured Clostridia bacterium | reverse complement strand
AACTACGGCGCGGAAAATCATGACGAGTTGCGAAACATTCTGAAAAAGAGCCTGATACTGAATTTCTCTGCGGGTGCTGTGATGGTCGTCCTCTGCTACGCTCTCGCCTACCCGCTCTCAAAGATATTCGTCGGATATGACGCGGCACTGCTCGAGCTCACGGTGCACGCATTTGAAATCTACGCGCTTCACTTTATTCTGACGGGATTCAACATTTTCGCGTCAAGCTTTTTCACCGCGCTGAACAACGGCGCGATTTCCGCCGCTATATCCTTTCTCCGTACTCTTGTATTCCAGTCTGCCGCGGTGCTCACGCTCCCACTCATATTCGATGTTGACGGCATATGGTGGGCTGTATGCGTGGCGGAGGTCGCCGCGTTCCTCATCTCACTTTTCTTCATGCTGAAGGAGCGGAAACGGTACGGATATTGACGAGCTTTCCCGGGTGGCTGACCCGCCGGAAATTTTCCGGAGAAAAAGTTGAAAAAACTATTGCAAATCAGAATAGTTTATGGTATAATGTCAGATGTCGGTTTATGATTAAACACATAAAGGTATAAAAATTCGCTCGATTCCGGGCGGGATTTCAGGAGGTATAAAAATGGCTAAGTGCAGTATCTGCGGCAAGGGCGTTACTTTCGGACACAATGTGTCTCACTCCAACCGCAAGACGAACAGAACCTGGAAGCCTAATATCCGTAAGGTTAAGGCTGTAGTCGACGGAACACATAAGACTGTTTATGTCTGCTCCCGTTGCCTTCGTTCGGGAAAGATTGAGCGCGCCTGATCAAAACAACATAAAGCTCCGCTTAAAAGGCGGAGTTTTTTGTTAGCAGGAGGTTTTATTTCGCTATGAAGAAAGACAAAAAAAGCGTCCGCTACTGTATAACGGACGAGAGAATAGGCGGCGAAGCCGTAAGTGCTCTCCGGGAGGAGGGGTACACCCCCGTCCTCCTGCCGCCGTACTCTGCCCTGCCCGCCCCGACAGCGTCGCACACCGACATGCTGATAAAGACAATCGGGCGGCGGGCATTTCTCTACCGCGGGTATCTCGAAGAGCACCCGGATGTGGCAGGAGTCCTCCGCGTGGCGCTCGCGGGCTATGAGATAACCGAGACAGACCGCGTACCGGGCAAGGAGTACCCCGCCGACGCGGGGCTCAACTCCCTTACAATGGCGAGGCACATATTTCTGAATAAGGACGCCGTGGCGCCGGAGATAATCGACGCGGCGGAGGATGCGGGGCTCCGCGTCGTTCACGTAAATCAGGGGTACCCCGCGTGCACGGTGCTCACCGACGGGGGATATCGCGCGATAACCGCCGACCCTGGAATGAAAAAGGCTATCTCCGACTGTGGCTATGAGGTGCTCGAAATTGACGCGGGCGCCGTATGAATACGGCTTTATCGGTGGGTGCGCCGGGGTAAGCCGCGGGCGGGCGGTCATATCCGGTAACCTCTTCACGCACAGGAACGGCGCGGCGATATGCTCATTTCTTCTCGCCGGTGGGCTCACCCCTCTGTTTCTCACCGATGACCCGCTCCTCGATGTCGGGGGACTTCTCTTCCCCGACGACTGACTTTATCGCTACGGTAAGGAGCGGAACGAGGAATATCCCGGCGACGCCGAGGAGCGAATAGCAGACATAGACGAGAACGAGCGTCACCACCGGGTGAAGCCCTATATGAGAGCCGACTATCCGTGGCTCTATAAGCTGGCGCACGACCTCATGCACGGCGAAGAGGACAAGGAGCCCGACGCCGCGCACGGTGTCCCCGCAGATGAGCGACCATATGCCCCACGGGACAAGAAAGGTGCCGACGCCGAGGACCGGCAGAGCGTCAAGCGCGGCTATCATAAGGGCGATAAGAAGCGCGTATCCGACGCGGAGAATACTCAGCCCTATCAGCATAAAGCCAAAGGTTATGCCCATAAGAACGAGGTAGGCGCGCAGGTATTTCACACCGGTGCGGAAAAATCCGCTCTTGAAGCGGAGGAGGCGGGAGAGGACATCCGGCGGGAGCTTTGACTTCACAAATCTGTTTATAACATCGAGGTCAAGCGAAAAATAGACGCAGGAAATGACGGTTACGAGCGCAAAGACAAAGACGCGCGGAATGGCGAGCGCGGCGCCGGAGATGAAGCCGGCGAGCCGGGAGACAGCCGCGGAGAGTGCG
>CALDMI010000095.1 GCA_937914815.1 uncultured Clostridia bacterium | reverse complement strand
GATAAATCTTCTCACCCGGTCGCCCTCCGGCGTCTCGGAGAGGGGGATGTCGCCATAGAGCGTCCCGTCGCCGAGGGTCGAAAATCCCTCGGAGGTAAATATCTCCGCCCATATCTGCGACTGCGAGACCTGACGGTTATCAATTGTGTATCCCGCGTCCTCCCCGCCGTACTCTCCGCTCCGCTTGACAAAGAGGGAGGTGACGCGCGGAACCCCGGTGTGTATGACCTCTTTCGTGTCGTCGACCGGGTCGGGGTGGTCTCCCGTGATAATTATCGTCGCATTCTCATAGAGCCCCCGGGCTTTCAGCTCCTTGATGTAGGAGTTTATGATTGCGAAGCTCTGCTTTAAGGATACGTTCGTGTCCAGCGCCTCGAGCGGGGGGACAATATCCTTGAAGTCGTGCGAGTAGTCGTTCGGCAGGTGACACCCGTCAATGTGTATCAGCTTGAATGACTTTCCGTAATTCTCGGTGTAAGCGTCGCCGTCCGACAGCGTGAGCCACACTTTTTTGTTGTCGGTGTCGTATATCGTCTTGTCAGAGCCGTCGTAGATTACCTCGTCGTTGAATATGTCGGTGTTGAAGTTCCGCATGAGGTACTTCCCGGCAAAGGGAAAGAAACGGTAGAGCGAGAGGAGCGTCATCTTCGAGCTGTGATAGAGCGGGTCGTCTATATGATAGCTTGTAAAGTTCGCTATGTTGTCCGCGTACTTCGCCATACAGTCCGCGCTGTCATATGCATAGCTGTCGGTGTATATGTTGACGGTATATCCCGCGTCGTGCAGGTCGCTCACGGGATTTGAGCCCGTGTATGAAGAGTAGAGATAGTCCGCGCGGCTTATCTTGAAGTCGGTGGTCTTGCCGGTCAGCATATACGGCACCGCCGGATAAGTCCGGGAGTAGAGCGATAGGTTGTCGGAGTAGTAGACGAAGCCGTCGAGCTCCGAGAATATCTCCGGACACTCCGCCCTCGCCTTCTCATAATACCGCGCGTCAAACCGGTCGACAATGAAGTATACGATATTCCGCTCACTTCCGAGCTCCGTCAGATTGTCGGTAGACAGGCGGGAGTACGAGCTCTCGAGCTTGTCTTTCTTCGTCTCAAATACCCCGTCCGTCGTTATGCAGGTAACCATGAGGGTTATGAGCTGCATGCCGATGACCGTAATGCACATCACGTTGAATATAGTGCGGAGTATGTCAGAGCGCTTGACGAACCGCACCGCGAGGATAAACGCGGCGAGCATCGCGAGCC
>CALDMI010000094.1 GCA_937914815.1 uncultured Clostridia bacterium | reverse complement strand
TGTACGCGGTATCAACGGATGCTATAACGCCGGTAAGAGTTACAACACCGCGGAGAGCCGCGCCCGCCTCGAGCGCATATGCAGCGTCGACTATCGCCGCGTCATTTGCATATGTCGGAACCTCGCCCTTTATCTCATAGGAATCAATGGTACAACCGGAATCAAACTCTATCGTGTTCTTCGTAGGCTTCGATCCCGATGCCTCCTGATAGTAGTTCTTGAGAGTACCGGTTATAGTAACGGTATCTCCGACAGCGAGCTTGTCAAATCCCTCGCCCTTAGCCTTGAAAGCAGTTATCGGCTTGTCTGCAAGGTCGCCTATCTGCATAACAAACGTTACCGCGCCGTCAAGGTCGAGGTAAACGCCGGTTATCGATGTGATAGTACCGGTAAGGGTTCTCGGCTCGGACATAGACTCGTTGTTTCCGAGTGCGTATGCCTCGTTTACTATATCCTCCTGCGACTTGTACGCGGGGACGGTGCGGTCGAAGGTGACGCTTACGGTATCGCCGTTCGGCGCCTTGATTGTCGCCGTGAGCTTATAGTCTATCTTGGTTGCAGTCTTGGAGTCTACCTTTACGGTAACATTCTTCTCTCCAACCTCGATGGTGACGCCCGTGGTAACATCCACCGACCATTCAACCTCATAGGTCTTTCCGTTTACGGGAATCGACTTCGGAAGAGTGTAGTCGCTTCCAGTAATCTTTGTGTCCTTGTAAGACAGTTCAATGTACTCCTTACCTGCTGCGAGGTCAGCCGCGTAATCCTCTCCGCATGCGGAAAGGACAAACAGGCAGGAGACAACCATCACAAGGGCAAGCACAAACGCGAGAATTCTTTTCATTGTGATTTCTCCTTATTTATATTTTTTGCTTTGGGATAACAAAATTAATAAAACCGGAACATGTGGGTCCCCGCAGGGCGGTCCCCCGCCCTGCGGCTTTTCGGCTAT
Organism: uncultured Clostridia bacterium; assembly: GCA_937914815.1. Taxonomy (GTDB): domain Bacteria; phylum Bacillota; class Clostridia; order Oscillospirales; family CAG-272; genus UBA1740. The sequence continues at coordinate 1,676 of CALDMI010000094.1, read as the reverse complement.
CAGCCGACAACCTCTATGAGCTTTGCAGCATAGGTTTTCAGCTGATAAGAACCGTCATAATAATCGATAAATCCGGAGACATTGATAGACTTGCCCATATAGGCATCGGAGGTTATCACGGCTCCGTTCACCGTATCGTCGTTCTCATAAAGAACGGTTGTGCGTACATCAATTCTGCCGGTCTTTGTCGCGCCGTTTGCGTCCGTGTATGTATACTCGCAGGTCAGGGTCATGGCTCCCTTGCTGTCCCCCTTTGATGTCGTATACACATCGACGACCTTGAGTCCCGTCATTCTCGCCGCAGTGTGAACTGAAAGCTCGGCACGGGTAAATTCTCTTGTCGTCACGGTCTCGTTTCCTTCTTCGTCAACCGTATCAACCTCAACTTCTACCTTTCCGGTAAGAAGCTCATGCGGGTCTATCTCCGGGAAGCCGTCAAGTGTGCCCTCCTCTATGAGGCGGCAGTTTGCATCCGAATCCGGCTCCATTACATCGTAACGGAGGTCGGAGACCTGATAGGTTCCCCCGGCTTCATAGTACTGGAGATTACCGACTATGCGCACGCGGTTACCGGGCGAGAGGAACTCAAGCAGGAACGGACTCGCATTGAAGCCGTAGTATGCCGGCATGCCTATGTAGAGCCCCGTCTCCTCGTCGTAATCGGCGAGATACACAGTGTGGTTTGTGTCGCAGTATACGGTCGCCTCAAACGCAACATCCTTGCCCTTATACAATTCGGGATTCATGCGAAGCTCTTTCAGAGAAAGGACAATCGCATCACCGTAGTACATATCGGGGTCTTTTTCGTTTGAGTAGACATTGAGTTTCAGCTTCTGTGCCTGACTAAGCGCCTTTGTACAGGTGTCACCGTAACGGTTATCCCCTGTCTTGGACGCAAGGGCAAGCCCGTTCTGGAGGATCTCAAGGTTCAGATTTCTGTACTCTGCCCCCTCCTCCGGCTGATACCATATCCAAAGAAGGTAACGCGAGCCGGTGGAGTCTGCCTTCCACGATGTGGTATCGGACTCTATTATTATGGACTTCGCACTCTCGAGCTTTGAACGGGTAAACTCGGACGCCTTATGTCCGAAGGGCTCAATCTTTCCGGTCGACTCCGGCGTATTTATAGCAAGGTATCTTGCCTTTATTATGCCGGTGGGAAACATCTGACGGTCGTCGATATTAAAATGGGTCGTATCGCCGTCAACATAGAGGTGCACGGTGACCTTTGCCTTTTTCGTGTCGGAGTTCATGTCAAGCTTCAGCTGTGACACATAATCGACCTCTTCAAATTCGGGCTCGGTATCATCATTACAGGACACAAATGCAAGAAGCGAGATGACGAGAACGAGAAGAAGAGATATTATCCTTACGGAATTTTTCTTCATATCAGCCTCCGGTCTTATACTCGCACTCTTCAACGGAATCCTTGAACGCCTTTGCTATCTCTTCATCAAGCGTTGCGCTCGGTTTTATGGGAAGGCACTTTGCAAGGAGCTCACCAACCGCGTCGCGCGCGTCGGAGGAGCCATTGAATACAGGAGAAGTGAAAGCTATATCAGCCTGATCGTAGCAAGCCTTTGCCGCGAGGGCGTTTATAAAGTTCGTACCGTTTGCCTTATCAAGGAAATTCTTATAAACGGTGTGCTCCTTTGCGGAGTTAAGCACGGGGATAT
>CALDMI010000093.1 GCA_937914815.1 uncultured Clostridia bacterium | reverse complement strand
CGACGAGGAGCGTCATTCCGTCAGTTGTTTTCAGCTCTATCGGGCGGGGCTTTATCTGCTTTTGCGGGCGATAGCCCTTCATCCTCGCGGCATAGCCGGAGGAATAGAGTTCGTCCCGGATTTCCGCAAAGTCCTGCTCACACTCTGCGCGCCCGAGGGCGTCACGCACGGTATCAAGGTAGTGAAGCTCCCGCTCCCACATCGCTATCTGCTCTGTCAGGACGCGCTCGGCATTTTTCGATTTTGTATAGAGCCTGTACATTTTCTGCGCGTTCTGCGCCGGGGAGAGCCGCGGGTCAAGCGCGACGGTGACCTCCGGGGTGCCCTCATCGTAATAATCGGTGCAGGTAAATGATGTATCGCCGCGCTTTATACGGTAGATATTCGCGGTTATGAGGTCGCCGTACTTCCGGTAAACCTCTCCCATCGGGCACTCTGCAAGCGACTCACGCTGAAGAGACAGTTTTTTCTCGGTTCTCGCGACGGCGTTGTTTAAGAGGGTTATTAAGTCCTTTGCCCTCTGTCTCCGTTTCTCCTCCATATCCCGCTCTGAAAACCAGAGGTCAAGCATTTCGGAAAAGTCGGCGTAATGCTCTGCCCTGCAATCGGTGCGGTAGGTTATATCCATATAGGAATAGTCAACCGGCTCGCCCTTTTCGTTAAAGGCAATTGTGGGGAGATATTTTTCTTCCCGCAGAAGTCTCTGCCACTCAAGGAACACCGAGAGGAGCCGCGCGGGGTCAGCCGCGGAGAGAGGAGCGTCTGTCGCGCCGGTCGCGCGATAGGCGAGCTCCATTCCTATCTGCGACGCCGTGCCGGCAAAGGTCGACGTAAAGAATTTATCGGCGCGCCGCTCCCTCGGATAGGCTGCAATGGCGCGCGCAAAATCCTCCGCTGTCGCGCAGAGGGGCGAGATCTTCCCCTGCCCCTCCGGCACCGTATAGGTAATGCCCGGGAGAATCTGGCGTACCTCGCTGTCCGAGAAGTCGACAAGCTTCATCGCCGTGAGAATTTTCATATCCGAGTCGGTGACAATGAGGTTCGCGTACTTTCCCATTATCTCGACTATCAGCCGCTTTTCCGTCGGAAATCCCATATCGTCGTAGCAGGAGAATGTGAAGGTGGCTATGCGGTCGCCCTCCTCCTGTGTGACGGCGAGGAGCTTTGCCCCCGTCAGGTGCTTTCGGAGAAACATGCAGAGCATCGGCGCCTTCACCGGGTTCTCACGCTGGATATCCGAGAGCTGTATACGCTGTGTCCCCGCGCCGACATTCAGAATAAGCCGGCGGGAGGTCCTGCCGGAGTGGATAACGAGGTCTATCTCGTCGTTCTTCGGCTGGAGGACCTTTTCAACCTTTGCGTCCGGGAAGCCCGCCCGCACCTCCGAGAGGGTCGCCCGCATCATATATGCGTCGTATGCCATATAACTTCCTTTTTTTCTCCGGCTGTCGCACATGTCACGGCAGAGTGCGCCACGCCATGCGACAGCCCGTCATTTTCTCCGTATATTTTAGCACCCGAGCAAAGAAAAGTCAATCGGCAGGTGTTAAAAATCAGACAAGCGGCGGTGGAGCCGGGCGCACGGGAGAGACGCCGGAGAACGAGATGAGCGGGCGGACCGGGACGGTCACCGCTATGCCGTCGCCGGTGCGGCATACGGCAGCGGACTCGCCCGAGGCGGAAACCTTTCGCTCCTCGCCGAAAGGTGCGGAGGAGCCGCCCGCGCGATGAGCGACCGAGGCGGCGCGAAGAAGCGCCGAGACGGTGAGCGGGCGGGGCGAAGAGGCGACGACCGATACCTCGCCGAGGTCGGCAGTGACGACCGTCACATCAAGAGCCGAGGGAAAGGCACGGCGGACGGCGGCAAAGGGCGACGGAGTGAGCGCCGCGGACTCTCCGGTTATTATCACCGGGTGGCGGCTGTCGTCCCCTGCCGTCGCGGCGGTGTATGAAATCCCGTTCGGGAGAGCTATTTTTGTAAATTCAACTTTACATTCCGGGAGCTTTACCGTGTAATCGTCGTTTCTCGCAGTGACGGTATATATCTCTCCGGAAATCTCTATCTCCGTCTCCGAAAACGGGAGCCCGGCGGCGCGGCAGAGATAGGCAGCGGCAAAGAGTAAAAGGTCGTAATTTTCATACACGCCCCCTGCCTTATCCGAAAAGCCGACGGCTATATCGGCGTGTAAAGATGGAGTGAGATTACCGGGGATGACGAGGGAACGGAAAGCCCCCGGCAGGGGCGGTATATCACATTCTCCCCCGGCGCCACAGGAAAGCACGCAAAGAGCGCCGAGAGAGGAAAAAATCACACTTTTCATTTTTTGATGTCCGTTCTTCATGGGGTTCCCCATAACTGACTGTTTCCTTTGGTGTAATACACCGCTATCAGTTTATGCTTTTCCCGATATGCACGCCACTTTCGTATATTGTCTTCGAGATAAAAATACCCGCCGCGGCGAAATGCAGCCGGGGCGGGCAAGGTCAGGTGTGCAAAGCCGCGACGGATTACATCCGGGGCGGGGATATGCATTTATATGATTTTTTCGTTTCCCGAGTACTCGTGCAGAAATTTTACGAGTTCATCATGCGTATTCGGGAGCCCCCCGTCCATGACACGGAGAAGTGCCAGGCGTAGCGCCTCCCCTATTCTTTCGCCGCGGAGCCCGGCGGCAACGGCGTCCCTGCCGCCGACGGCGAGATCTGCTATACGGTACGGGCGGGCGGAGGCGAGCGCCGCGGAGAGCACCTGCCTCTCATCACACGGAAGCGCCGCAAAGCCGCGCGAGGCGAGGTAGGAACGGAGGGCGACGAGCGTTTTTGCGGTCTCCTCCCCGACATCGGCGAGAATACGGAGGGCGGCTGGAATATCCGAAAAGGCACGGCTCGCATTATCAACGAGGGCTATGCCGCGGAGGCGGGTAGCGGTGTCCGAGCGGAGGCGGGAATATGCCGCGGAAAAGGCGGCGCCGCCCTGCCCCGCCATGAAGAACAGCGCGGCGGCAAACGGAAGAGCGCGCGGGGCGGTCGCATCTGCGGCTTCCCCATATCCTATGGCGGCTGGGGCAAGCGCCGAAAGCTCCGGCAGGAACACCAGAATGACCGGGAGAAAATCGCGGGCGGCGGAGACGCGCCCATCTCCCTCGGTTATCTTCGTCCACTCCGAAAATATCCGCTCCGGCGAGATGTCGGAGAGGTGCCCGCGGAGCTCATACAGGGCGCGCCGGGTCTCCTCCTCAACCGAAAATCCGAGCTTTGAAGAGAAACGGACGGCGCGGAGAATACGGAGAGCGTCCTCCGAAAAGCGGCGGCGCGGGTCTCCGACGGCGCGGATAATGCCGCGCGAGAGGTCCTCTCTTCCGCCGAAGAGGTCGACTATCTCCCCCTCGGGAGACAGCGCCATTGCGTTCACGGTGAAGTCGCGGCGGGAGAGGTCCTCCCTGAGGCTCCGCGTGAAGCTCACGCCGTCCGGGTGGCGGTTATCGCTGTATGCGCCGTCTACACGGTAGGTTGTTATTTCATAGGGGCGGTCGCCGGAGAGGACGGTCAGCGTCCCGTGCTTTATCCCGGTATCAAAGGTACGGAACGAGCGGAAAATCTCGTGCATTTCCTCCGGGGTCGCGTCGGTTGTCATATCAAAATCGTTTACGGGTCTTTCAAGGAGAGTGTCGCGCACACATCCGCCGACAAAGTAGATCTCATGTCCCGCGGCGCGCAGCGCGCCTATTATCTCCCCTGCACCGTTCGGAATATTCATGGTTTCCCCTCCTTTCCGGTCTTTTTATTTACTTTCCCTAATACTATATCACATCGCGCGGAAAATGTCAATTTTCACATAGTTTCCGGTTGACTTTTTTGTCCCGGTATGATAAAATCCATGGTAGTGCAACGGCACCAAAAATATTGACTTTGAAACGGAGATTTTTATATGTGGGCTGACGAGGAGCTGGCGCGGCGCGCACTCGCAAAAATCAAGGGACCGAACGGAAAGGCGCCCCGCACCGCGGAGGAAATGGAAGCCGCGAGAGATTACGTAAAAAAAGAAGTACTCAAAAATATTTACGGCACACTTCCGCCGAAGCCGGACAGAATACACGCGGACGAGATGTCCCGCGATGTGTCTTTCTGCGCCGGGAAAGCCGATCTTGTAGTATATAATCTTGTCTCCGAATACCCGGATAAGGTATTCTCGTTCCCCCTGCGCGTCGTGATCCCGAAAACCGGCACGCCGTGCCCCGCATTTGTACATATAAACTTCCGCCCGAACGTCCCCGACCGCTATCAGCTCACCGAGGAGATAGTCGACCGCGGGTACGCCGTCCTCTCCTTCTGTTACGAAGAGGTGGCGACCGACGACGGTAACTTCCGCTCTGCGTGCGGAAAATATCTCTCAAACGGCAGACGGCGCGCCGACGCAACCGGAAAAATCGCGATGTGGGCATGGGCGGCTATGCGCGTTATGGACTACATTGAGACTATTCCCGACCTCATTGACAAGGACGAGGTCGCGGTCATCGGTCACTCCCGGCTCGGGAAAACCGCACTGCTCACCGGGGCTATGGATGAGAGATTCAGGTATGTTATATCCAACGACTCCGGCTGCTCGGGCGCGGCGATAACAAAAGGCAAGATAGGCGAGACACAGAAAAAAATAACGACGACATTCCCGTTCTGGTTCTGCCCCCGCTACATAAAGAAAGGACAGAGCGACGGATATACCGAAGTCGACCAGCACTTCCTCGCGGCTCTGATACCGCCGAGGCACCTTATGGTCGGCTCTGCCGTCGAGGACACATGGTCAGACCCCGACAGCGAATATCTGAATGTATACAAGACAAACGAGATATACAGGCTCTACGGCATGACGGGGCTCGTCACAGACGGGGAGCGCCCGGTATGTCCCCTGACCCTCTCTGACGGCGACGCGCACTATCACCTCCGCTACGGTGCGCACTATTTCAGCCGCGAGGACTGGAACATCTATATCGACTATATCGACGCATGTCGCAAAAAGAAAGAAGAAAAAAGCAGATGAACAACGCAAACGTCAGGGGGGCACGGCTCCGCACGATTGATATAACAATGATAGGTCTCTTCTGCGCGCTCAATGCCGTGTGCGCGTGGATTTCATTCCCCGTAGCGGAGATACCGATAACCATGCAGACCTTCTCGGTCTTTCTCACCCTCGCGGTGCTCGGCGGTATGCGCGGGACAATCGCGATAAGCCTCTATGTCGCGCTCGGCGCCGTCGGAGTCCCGGTATTCGCCGGAATGAGAGGCGGGATAGGCGTACTGCTCGGTGTGACGGGCGGTTACATTGTCGGCTTCATATTCTCTGCCCTCGTCTTCTGGCTCATAACCGCGAGGCTCGGCAACGGGATTATTGTAACGGCGCTCGCCTCGGTTCTCGGGCTTATAGTCTGCTATGCCTTCGGTTCTCTCTGGTTCATGGCGGTATATGCGAGCGGCACGGGCTCGATAGGTCTCGGCGCGGTGCTGATAAAATGCGTCGTCCCATATCTTATTCCGGACGCGGTCAAAATCGCGCTCGCCGTCTCGGTCTCCGGGACGCTCCAGAAAATAATGAAAAACAGAGCATCGTAAAAAACAAAAAATGCGGGTGTCCCGGACATGTCGGGGCATCCGCTTATTTATTTTCCGGTGTTCTCTGCTTGTTTTTCGGTGGGTTCCTTTGTTCAGACAGCCCAGAGAACGCCGTTTCCGTCAGGCTCTCCTGAGGCGGAGGAGGCGGTACCTATCGTCGCCGTGCTGTCGCCGAGGAAGACCACAAGCGCGCTCTGCGCCGACTTTACAAGATAGGAGACATAGCCGTCTACCGTCACATAGCTGCCCGCCGTGAGTCTCGCGGTCGTGCTCTTACCTATGGTCTGGAAGGACGGAGTCGAGTCGGTACTCTCGGAGCTCATGCCGCCGCTGTTACCAATCGCTAAGACATAGCCGCCGGAATAGGTATACCCCGCCTCGGTATCTATCGCGGAGTCGGAGTTCCCGGAGGAGATTATAACGCATCTGCCGCCGGAGAAGACAATTCCCGTGCCGCTCGTGCGGCTGTTTGAATCAAAACCGTCGCCGCCGGCGTTCACATACACGTAACCGCCCGAGACGCTTATCGCGGTGCCGGAGGTCGCAGTACCGTTCAGCCCGTCGTCCGAGGAGACGACGGAGACGACACCGCCGGAGACCGAGACGGTGTTTCCCTCGAGCCCCTCATAACAGCCTGTAACCGAAATTTCGCCGTCCGTGACAGCAAGGGCACCGTCGGCATGCATTGCGTCATCATCCGAAAAAAGCGTAAGGTTGCCACCGGAGACGGTTACATTACCCGTCGGGGTTGCGCCGGAGTCAAGCGCGTCATCCGTGCCGGCGTGTACCGCGTCGTCGTGCGACTTTACGGTTATTGTGCCCGCCGCGATACTGACGGCGTTTGCCGCCTTTATGCCTTTTGACGAGTAGTCGCTCTTATTGCTGTTACCATCGCCCGGCATACCTCCTCCACCCGGAAAGCCGCCCCCACCGGGGAAGCCACCGCCGCCACCGGGAAAGCCGCCACCGCCGGGGCGTCCACCCGCGGCGGTGAGAGAGTAGGAGGCTACGGAGGAGGAAGATGTCTCCTCCGCAGTGGTATACTTTGAATAGCTGTCGGTGAATATCTGAATATCGACGGTGGCGGAGCTCTCGTCTATTACGACGTCGTATGCCGCGTCTATACCGTCGCGGGCGGCATAAATGAGTATCGTGCCACCGGATATTGTTACAATTCCGCGCTGATTACCCTTTGAAGAGAGGTCGGAGTTCTTCGTTTTTATGCCGTCGCCGCTCCTCGCTATCAGGGTTATATTGCCGGAGGACACCGTCACGCTGTCGTTTCCTTTAAGGGCGTTGTCCTCACACTCAACAAGGAGCACGAGGTTCTTTACCTCAAGGTCGTCCTTTGTGTGTATTCCGTTATTTTCCGCGGAATAGACCGTGAGATTTCCCTTACCCTGAATATTTGTATCGCAATCCGCGTATACGGCGGAGGATATTCCCTCCTCGTCCGTCACAGCGGCGCGCATATCGTATATATAGTTTTCGGTTCCCTTTTTCGCGGATATTTTCAGCTTATCCGCGCCGAGGACCACGACGGGGGCGGTGTCATACGATGTGAGCTTCAGCCCGGAGAGCTCAAGCTCTATTGTATAATTCTCATTTCCGGTGACGCTTATATGCCCGTAATACTCGCCGGACAGGGAGATGATGG
>CALDMI010000092.1 GCA_937914815.1 uncultured Clostridia bacterium | reverse complement strand
CCCAATACGGTGCGCGCGATACGGTACGGTGCGCAATACGGCGAACTGCCGGTTTTACAGAAAACTTCAACGAAGGGAGCCTAAAAAATGGCGAACACGAAAGTAATATCCTTCGCAAACAATAAGGGCGGGAGCGGGAAATCCACCACCTGCTCAAATGTCGGATACTGTCTCTCCACGCTCGGAAAGCGGGTGCTGCTTATCGACGGGGACATGCAGATGAACCTCACACTCTCATTCTTTGACGAGGAGCGCTCGCTCGCCCTCGCGAAGAGCGGGGAGAACATCTACACCGCAGTAACCGAGGGAAAGGACATATCCGCCTTTATTCTGAACACCGGCTACCCGGGGCTCGACATCGTCCCCTCATCCACACTCATGAGCGGGATAGAGTTTGAACTTTTCACAAAGTGGCAGAGAGAGTTTATATTAAAGAAATCTCTCGCCGCGGTGCGCGAGAGCGGTAAGTACGACTATATACTTATTGACGCGCCGCCGACGCTCGGCTGTTGGGTTATGAACATCATGTGCGCCTCCGATTATCTTGTGATACCCGTTGAGGCGTCGCCGTGGGGGCTCTTCGGTCTTGCCAACATGTTTGAGTTCTATGCGCAGGTAAAGACAATATCGCCGAACCTCAGCCTCATGGGAATAGCGATAACGAAGGCGAGCGAGCGGAAGAATTACTTCAGGCAGACGCTCGACACCCTCTCCGAATGGGAGGGAGTAACCCTCTTCAAAAATTACATAAGAGTCGACAGCGCAATAGAATGGGCGCAGGATAACTCAAAGCCCGTTATGGTCTATAAGAAAAACAGCCGGTCTGCCGGTGAATACATGGAGCTTGCAAAGGAGATAGCAGAGTATGCCGATAGGTAAAAGCAGTATAGCCCGCGCCGCAAAAGCCAACGAAAAGGCGGCGGCGCCCGAAGAAAAGAAGAATGTGACAGTGAAGAGCACAAAAGCGGCAGTAGCCGCAGAGACGGCAAAAAAAGCGGAAAAGGCAAAGACAGTCCCCGCAAAGAACAGCAAGGCGGCAAAGGCGCAGAACAGCGCTGTGAGCGCGCCCGCGGCAGTCAACACCGGGGTTATCTCGGCTCTCTCGCCCGAGGTCATGGAAAAGGTTATAGAGAAAAAGCCCGCCGCGCCGGAGAACGAGAACCGCGTCTCCCTCGGCGAGGATATGCCCTATTTCCTGCTTTGATGCATAGAAAAATCCCGCGCTCCGGTGCGGGATTTTTCTGTCGGTTATAAATTTTCTGCGGTTGTGATTTCTTGCCGGCTGCGATTTTCTGCCGAATATAAAAAAAGCGAGCTGTAAATCATTATAAAACCGCAAACAAAAAGAGGTGGGCGAATGAAAACAAACATAGCCGGATTTGAGGTTGAGCTTATCCGCAAGAGGGTAAAAAATCTTTCGGTACGGATAATGCCGCCCGCGGGAGAGATACGGATAAGTGCTCCATACGCCATGCCGGAGACGACCATTGCCGCGTTTCTCACGGAAAAGCGCGCATGGATAGAAAAGAGCCGGGAAAAGCTCTCCGCGCGTGCTCCGCTCGCCCCCCTCACCTGCTCTGACGGAGAGATCGTCTTTGTCGAAGGGGTCGCGCGGCGGCTCACCGTAATTGCGGCAGATGCGACGGCGGCGACGAGCGCGGCGGGCATAAAGTCAAGCGTGAGCGCAGGCACAAAAGCGCCGACAATGGCGTCAGGAGGCGCGGCACCGGCGATATCGGCGGCATCAGGCATAATGGCTGGCATGACGATCGAAAAGGCGACAGAGGCAGGTAAGCGCGGCAGTGACAGCGCGCCGGAGGAGACCGTAAAGCGCGGGCGGCTGCGCGTCTCGCTCTACCCCGGAAAAATAGTTATGACAGTCCCGGAGGGGACCGATACCGCGCTACGCCGCGCGGCGCTCGATAAGCTGCTGAAAGAGCAACTCGCAAAGCGGCTTGCCGAAAGGTTCCCGGTATTTGAAGAGATGACGGGCTTGCACCCGACATCGGTAATAATACGGGATATGCATACACGCTATGGCACCTGCAATACAAAAACCGGGCGGATAGCCATGTCGCTGACGCTCGCGGCAAAGCCCCCGGTCTGCGTCGATTACGTGATACTCCATGAGCTCTCGCACCTCCGCTACCCAGACCACGGTGCGCTCTTCAAGGCACATCTTGACAGATATATGCCGCACTGGCGGGAGATAAAGAAGCTTCTGAACAGCACACCGGAAAATGTGAGATAAAAGTCGCCGAGCACTGCGACCGAAAAACATGCGATGAACCCCGGTGCGCCCGGCGGGAAGAATACAGCCGCGGCGGAAAAGCAAAACGGCCGGAGCCTGTGCTCCGACCGCGTGCGGGTATTTCTTTATGTATTGCATGCGCAAAGCCGCATTACTTTATGGGCAAAACGCCCCCTGCGAAAAGCCGTCCCCGCATCCGGAACCGCGAGATATACGCGGTTGGCAGTCTATAACAGCGTCGACCGTCAGTCGAGATTGAGCTTGTTGAGCATATCGCGAAGCGCCTTTGCCTCCGCTACCGTAACGGTAACGCCCTTGCCCATTTTCTCATGGTCGGGAGACCATGTACGGATGTCGTATACAGGCTCTCTGTCGTTCCAGCTTATGAGATTGAGCTCCTTGTTCCAGCCGTTGCTCCCCTCGCTCACAACACCTATCTTATCGACAACCTCGTATTTGATTTCAGGCATTTTCCGAGTGCCTCCTTAAAATAAATAAATATATAGCTATCTATATATCTATACTTATATACATGATACCATGTTTTTCGGTAAATGTCAACAGAAAACACAAAAAAATGTACATTTTAATAATAAATAGCGAACAAATTATTGCGCGTCATTCCGCTTTACCCGAAAAAATTATTATTTTTTCTGTGCTCAATGCTTTAATTAATATTTTATTCATATTTTCAGCACGAATTGTTCACATTTATCTGCTATAATATGATAGTCACTTTGGAAGGACCATTAGCTCAGTTGGTTAGAGCTACCGGCTCATAACCGGTCGGTCCTAGGTTCGAGTCCTAGATGGTCCACCACATATCCCGGTAGTATTCACTGCCGGGATTTATTTTTTGTTTCACCGCAAAAACGCCCCCCGGCGAGCCGCGCGATGTGCCTCTCACGGTGCATTTTCCGGTGTATTTCTTGCGGCGCGCCTTTCCCGGTGCACCTTTCCCGGTGCACATCTCCCCGTGCGCCTCCCCTGTCAACGGGACAATTACACAGAAATCGAGGACAAAAAATGTCGAAAACGAAAAGAATAACAGCCGTCGCCGCGCTCTTCTTCACCCTCGCGGCGCTGCTCCTCTCATCCTGTGGCGGCTTCTCATGGAGCCGGGACGAGAAGAAGCTCATAAAGGCGGGATACGAGCTCTACAGCTCTGCCGAAGGCGAGACCGAGTGCCTCCCCTACTCCGAATATCTGAATGACCAGTACGCCCAAACAGGCTATTCCTTCACCGCGAAGATAGTACGCTATGCCGCCTATTCAAAATCGGTCGGCACAGAGGGCGACGACTTCGGCGGGTGCACAATGACTCAGTTTTCAAGTGAGGACGAAGCCGCAAACTTTATAAAATATGCAAAAGGGCGCGGCGCACGGGACGGTGAAAAATATGCCGTGTTCGGCGACACGGTGGTCTCGGTCACATCAGATGCCTGCGCAAAACTCCTCGGATATAATTTTTCTTAAAGCTCCGGCTGCCGCCCTCCCGCCTCCGCTTTCAAAGCGGTGCCGCGCGGCGACACAACTGCGCCGGAAATGCAACGCCGGGAAAATGCCTCAAAAGAACCCGGAACAGAGAAAATTTTCAAAGAACTAAAAACAGGGTCCCCCGCAAATGCGGGAGACCCGATTTATTTATCTCCGGTCAGTCAGAGCGCCTCATGCTCCGTAAGACCGGAGCGTCCTATACTCCGTGTTACCGGAGTCATCAGAAGTTATATGCGCAGGAGATGAGCACATCGCCGCTGAGCGTCGTGTAGCTGAGCGCGACGGTTGCTATCATGTCGTTTGCCTTTGTGAGGACGAGAGTTACATCGTTTTCAAGCTCTGTGCCGATAACATCCTTTGTGTTCTCCGCCTTTACGAAAATGGTAATGGCGGTGTTCGATGCGTTCTTTACGGTAAGCTTTCCGGCGAGGTTTATCTTAAGTCCCGTGGCTGCCGCCGCAGTGCCGTTAAGGCTGTCGCCGTCGGTATACTTACCGTTCTTGTCAACGGTAACGGTGCCGGTGTAGGTCTTCTTCACGTCCTCACTCGTCGGGTTTTCCGTAAGCTCTACGAACTCCTCATAGCTGTAAGCTATCTCGGACGAGCCGTCGTCCTTGTAGGTGATATTGAACTCGCCGTCAAGGTCGCCGAGAAGGTCGGAGTGGAAATTAGTCACTACCTTTGCCCCGGTCGGTTTCGTATTGTCGAGAGCCGCGGTAAAGGCGTCAAGCTGTTCCTTGTACTTGTTTTCGGTCGAGCAGGAGACAGCCGCAAAAACACATATAATCGCAAGAGCGAAAGCTATAATTTTCTTCATTTTGTCAATCCTCCGGAAATCACTTCAGAAGCGTCACCATTTCAAGGTCGTACGAGTAAACCGCCTTGATAACCACATTGCACTCGCCCATGACATCGCCGGCAGGGCTCGTATATCTTATGGTCACGGAGGTTACGAGCGATCCGTCGGTCTCTATCTCGACCGAGACGCCCTGTGAGTCTGCGTTTATGTTGAGCTTGGTTCCGAATACCGCGCTCACCTTATCGGATGCAACCTTGAATGTAAGATTGGTGCCGTCGACCTTTACATCAGTCACATTCGCAGAGGTGAAGTTTATGGCGTTCGACCCCGCGCTCGGAATAATGCTCGTGCCGGAGGGGTTCCAGTCTCCGCCGTCAACGCGAAGCCCGTAGCCGTCGCGCTCGTAATACTCGCGCGTCTCGGTGCGGCGCCGTATCGCATCTCCGCCGGACTCGGTAACCTCGCTGAGCTCATCGTACTCATGGGTGTACACGGCGGCGTTGTAGCCGTCTATCTTTCCGGAAACCAGTGTGTAGGTGTCGTTAAGTACAAGCCCGTCTCCGCTGTCCTCCTCGGACTTTATCGTACGGGTGGTGTTCACTACCGTCTTTGTCGGCGCGCTGGCGTTATACATCGCGGCGAGATCATCAACGGTCATTTCCTTTTTGTCGTTCTTGCAGGCGGCGAAGGAAAAGGCGCAGACGCAAAGCAGAAAGAGTGCAATTATCTTTTTCATTCTGTTCTTCCTTTCAGTTCATTGATTCTCACTGCCCGTCGGAGGGGAATGTGAGGGTGAGCTTGTTGTACGAATAGGAAGTGTTTATCTCGACCCTCGCGCCGCTCTCTGTCGTATAAGACACGAAAATGCGGGTCACATGGTCGCCGACCGTCACTATCTCGACGGTCACGGTGCCGTCAGGCTTC
>CALDMI010000091.1 GCA_937914815.1 uncultured Clostridia bacterium | reverse complement strand
CGATGATACAATTGTTCTTCATTATGTTTCTATTGAGCTCGGAGATGGTGATAAGTACGGCAAAAGCAGCTATGTCGAAACAACATATCTTATTGCAACGGGCAAGAACGCGATATACATAACCGAGACGGCGCGTCCGTTCTTCAACGAGGACTATATAAAGTCCGACATGGGGACCTTCGGCAAGAAATAATCCCTATAAAAAGATTTACGCGGGCACCGTTTCCGGTGTCCGCGTCTTTTGATTTTATTGTATCGGCGGGGGCGGCATATGAAGCAGCGCTTCACGGTTCGTACAATAATAAATATCGTTTTTGCCCGATATTTCCCGGCAGAAATCCTCAAATTTCTTCCATGAGATATACTCTGCGTCCATCTCATAGCTATGTCCCCAGATATAGAATACAGCGTCCTCCTCCGTTTCGAGCGAGAGAAACTCACGCCCGAGGGAGAATAGCTTCTCCACCTCTATATAGTAGACGGTAGGATTGAACTGCATGAGATTTTTCTGCGGAGCGAAAGAATAGGAGGATGTAATCGTGCGCGCATAGCGCACGCCTGTTGTCTCGCCTATAACCTTTGCGACACGGGCGTCATTATTGACCCCGCCGCCCGGATATGCCATGCCGACGACCTCATAGCCGAAGAGCGAGGAGAGGGCGCGCCTGTCCTCCTCTACCTGCCATGTCACGGTGGCGTCATCAAGCTCCGGGAGCATGGGATGTGTCAGGGTATGGACGGCGACCTCGTGTCCGCGGTAAATCTCCGGGGCGCGCTCTGCCGTATTCTTATCATGCGAGATGTCGTGTCCGTTTCTTACAAGCCTGTTCGGGAGCCCGAGGAGCGAGGAATTGAGATTGAAGGTTGCCTTCAACCCGTATGCATTGAGAATCTCTATAAGTCTTTTATCCTGCGTCACTCCGTCGTCAAAGCTGAATGTCAGCGCCTTATGCTTCCCTTCCCAATCGCGAGCCATAATTGTTTCCTCCGGAATTTATGCTTTTGCCGCCTCTGCGTCGGCGAGCTTATCGAGGTTTTTGTTTCTGAAATAGAGAGCGACATCTATCGATATCTCAATGAAGTTAAGTATATAGAAGATGAAGCTGAACCAGAAGAGGAAGGTAAGCGGCTCACCGTTACCTACCATTGTAACAGTCTGTATTATCTTACGCGCTATGCCGCAGGCATATCCGACAAGGAGAAACACCTCAAAGAAAAGGCTCTTTCCCTTTGCGGTGCGGGAGACATAGGATTTACGAATGGATATCGGCCACGAGAGACCGAAAAAGAAGATTGTGAGTCCTTCGAGAAGATCGACTATCATAAATTATTACCGTCTTTCTGTATTTTGGAGACTGCCGCATCACGCGGCAGTCTCATTTTTTAGTTGAACTTTCTTGTATAGTCGGGAAGAAGCTTTGGCGACACGGCGTCGGTCTTTATTCCTGCGGCGCGGCGCTCTGCATCAAACTTCGCTATATGCGAGAGAGTGAGCTTTGCGGGTTTTACGCTCTTTGCGCGCTCTGCCGCGTGCTGTCCCGCGCTCCTGCCAAAGACTATGATATCAAGGAGCGAGTTACCCATAAGGCGGTTGCGCCCGTGGATACCTCCGACAGCCTCTCCGGCGACATAGAGATTCTCTACGCCGGGGGTCATGCCGTCGACATTTATATCAAGTCCGCCATTCTGATAATGGAGGGTCGGATATACGAGTATCGGCTCTTTTCTTATATCTATACCGTAGCTCGCGAACATGCGCATCATGGCGGGGATTCTACGCTCAATTGTTCCCT
>CALDMI010000090.1 GCA_937914815.1 uncultured Clostridia bacterium | reverse complement strand
GGTCTTTGCCTCCTTCCCCGCCTCATCGTAGAGATGACATGCGACAAAATGCGTAGGTGAGAGCTGTATCATACCGGGGTAGTCGCCGGAGCAGCGCGCCGAGCAGCGGTCGCACCTGTCGCGGAAGTAACAGCTCGTCGGCATATTTATCGGGTTCGGCACCTGACCGGGGATAGAAAAGAGCCTCTCGACCTTTCCGGACACCGCCGGCTTCGATTTATGGAGCCCTATCGTGTAGGGGTGTGCGGGCGACTTGAATATATCCCACACGGTTCCCTTTTCGACGACGCGACCCGCGTACATGACGACGACATAGTCCGCCATCTCGGCAATGACGCCGAGGTCGTGAGTTATAAGCATTATACTGCTGTCGAGCTTCTTTTTCAGTTCGCGGAGGAGGTCGAGCACCTGCGCCTGAATCGTGACGTCGAGAGCCGTCGTCGGCTCGTCGGCAATTATCAGCTTCGGGTTGCAGGCTATCGCTATCGCTATCATGACCCTCTGCCGCATACCTCCGGAGAGCTCATGCGGGTAGGACGCGTACACGCGCTCCGGCATTGCTATTCCGACGAGGGTGAGCATCTCGAGGCTCCGCGCCTTTGCGTCCGCCTTTGTAGCACCCGGGACATGCAGGAGGGTGACCTCGTCGAGCTGATAGCCTATCGTAAAGACCGGGTTCAGGCTCGTCATGGGCTCCTGGAATATCATTGATATCTCGCGCCCTCTTATGTGCTGCATCTCGGAGACCGGCATCTTCGCAATATCGACGACCCGGCTCTCCCGCCGGAATTTCGGGCGGCGGCGCGGGTTGCCGTTCTTGTCAAGCACCGGCTCCTCGTGCTCTTCCCCGCTTTCATCCGTCACGGTGTGGGTCATCGGCTCATCGCCGTCGGGTATCAGCTTCTCCGAGCGGAATCTTATCGACCCGCTGACAATCTGCCCCTGCGGAGCCTGGACAAGCTGCATAAGCGACATCGAGGTTATACTCTTTCCGCAGCCGGACTCGCCGACGACGCCGACAATCGAGTGCTCCGGAATATCGAACGACACGCCGTTAACAGCCTTTACGACGCCCGCGTCCGTATAGAAGTAGGTGTGCAGGTCGTCAAACTCAACTATGTTCTTCGGGTCGCGCATCTCGGTCAGATACTCCGACTCCGGCACGTTTTTTCTGTGCCTGCGCTTCTCAAGGATGCGCATGGCGGCGCGGTTCTCCCGCGCTATCGCCTTTGATTCCTCGCGGGTTATGTAGTGCCCCTCTGTCGCGCCGTCCTTATGAAAGCGGGCGCGGAGGCTTTTACATACCCTTGAGAATATATTTTTCTTTTCCCCGGAGGCAGACTCCGCGGCTTCATTATTCCCGGCTCCTAAGCTTTCCGCGGTGCCGTTTTTGTCCATATCAGCCATGTGTGCCTCCTTACCTTCTTGATTTCGGGTCAAACGCGTCGCGCAGACCGTCGCCTATAAAGTTGAAGGCGAGGACGGCGAGAATTATGCATATACCCGGCGCGACCCAGAGGTTCGGGTAGTTTTCAATATACTTCAGTCCGTTCTGACCCGAGACGACATTTATCATGTTGCCCCATGTCGCGTACTCCGGCGGGAGACCGAGCCCGAGGTAGCCGAGCGTCGCCTCCGTGAGGATTATTCCGCCGAGACCGAGGGTCATCGTGACTATCAGCTGCGGCATTACGTTCGGGAGCAGGTGCTTGAATATCTTTCTCCACACCGGGAGCCCGGTAGCCTCCGCCGCCATCATGTACTCCTGCTCACGCAGATAAAGTATCTGACCGCGGACGAGCCGCGCCGTCCCCGCCCAGCCGAGCAGCGTCAGCAGCGCCATCATGACAAACAGCTTTGCCTTATCGGCTATTCCTATACTGTCGAGCATGAACGAGATTATAAGCATGAGCGGCAGGGTCGGTATGCAGTAGAATATATCCACCACACGCATGACGAGCTGATCAACCCACTTCCCGAAATATCCGGCGAGACCGCCGAGGATAACGCCTATCAGGGTCTCGAGAATGACGACGACAAAGCCTATCGTCAGGGATATTCTGCCGCCGTACATAAGGCGGGAGAACACATCGTATGCACTGCTGTCGGTGCCGAGGAGGTGCTCCTTACTCGGCGCAGCCTCTATATTCAGCGACAGCGGCGTCTCGGAGATCCATATGACATCGTAGTTTTCGGTCTCCCCTGTCTCGGGGTTTTTATATGTGTAGGTGAGCCGCTTTTCGGTCTTTACCGTCTTTCCCTCGCTCGTGTCCATCTCGGTCTCCCCCCATATGAACGGGAGGAACTTCAGCGTCGGACCCACAAAGGAAAAGAGGAACAGGACGATAAGCGTCACAAGTCCTATCATCGAGAGCTTTGAGCGGAAGAACCGCTTCATGACCATCTGCGAGGGTGAGAGCGTCTTTACACTGTCGGCTATCGACTCGCGCGCGGCGCTCTGCTCCTCGGCGGCTATCTCCGCGGACTCTGCCGCCGTGTCCTCCGCCGTCCCGGCGGTGTCCCTCTCGAGGCTCTCTATTTCTTCGGTATCGACACCGGCGCCGCCGGAGCCGTTATTCTCAATATCCATAAAGAACCTCCTTATTTCGTCAGCTTGACGCGCGGGTCAACCACCGCATACATCAGGTCGGAGAGCAGAGTCCCTATGACGGTGAGGACGGCGAGGAACATGTTATATCCCATT
>CALDMI010000089.1 GCA_937914815.1 uncultured Clostridia bacterium | reverse complement strand
TCGGCGGGGTGTATGTTATTGAGGGGGCATCTGTAATATTGCAGGTAACCTATTACAAGCTGACGCACCGCCGCATATTCAAAATGGCGCCAATCCATCATCACCTCGAAAAGTGCGGCATGAGTGAAAACCGCATATGTCTCACTGCAATTTTTCTTACACTGATATTTTCGGTACCGGCGTATTTCATATGCGCCGCGTAAATAACAATTATGAACAAGAAAAAATCAAAAATTCCAAAGCTCTTCTGCCCGGATTTTTCGTCAGTACGTCCCTTGCTTCTCGGCAAGGAAGCGCCGCGGGCAGATACGCTTTTACTGATGAGCATAATAATTCTCGCTCTGTGCGGTACGCTGACGGTTTTCAGCGCAGGCACGGCATATGCCTCATTCAGGTATGGCGACGGCGCATTTTTCGTGAAAAAACAAAGCGTCTGGCTTATTGCCGGACTTGCAGTCATGATACTCGTTGCGAGAATACGCCCGCGCGCAGTGTATGAGTTTACTCCTCTCATGTACTTTGGAACCGTAATCCTTCTTGTGCTTGTCCTTGTTATAGGTTTTGCCGGAAACGGTGCAAAGCGTTGGATCTCAATAGGTCCGGTAACGATACAGCCCTCGGAGATAGCGAAGATTACGATGATACTGATGCTTGCGCGGTATTTTTCAATTTACGGCGCGCGGTCCGGAGAGCGGAAAAATCAGAAAACACTCTTCTTGTACGGTACTCTGATACCCGCCCTGATAATCTTCGTACCGATTATCCTCGTCATGCTGCAGAAACACCTTTCCTGTATAATAATTCTCGGGACAATAGGTCTGCTTGTTATACTGTTCGGTGGCGTCAGTGCGAAATACATAGCCATGTTTACCGGAGCCGGAGCTCTCGGCGTAACTGCGCTTGCTCTGTTTACAGACTACACAAAGGAGCGTATAACGGTCTGGCGTAATCCAGAGGCTTACCGCCTCACCGGCGGATGGCAGACGCTGCAGGGGCTTATGGCGATAGGCTCCGGAGGTCTTTTCGGTGTAGGCATAGGAAACAGCGTTATGAAGCACTGCTATGTCTCCGAACCGGCAAACGATATGATCTTCGCAATTTTATGTGAAGAAACCGGATTTTTCGGTGCTGTTGCCGTTCTTTCGCTGTTTGCACTCCTCGTCACACGGGGATACACCGTTGCACTCCGCGCGGAGGACATATTCAGCAGGATAACCGCATTCGGCATAAGCACGAAAATGGCAGTACAGGTGTTGCTTAATGTCGCCGTCGTAACAAACACCATACCGAATACGGGAATTTCACTTCCTTTTTTCAGCTACGGTGGCTCTTCTCTGCTCATGCTCATGTTTGAAATGGGACTGCTTCTCTCAATCTCAAGATTTGCAAAAATCAAAAAATAATGGCGGTAATATATGAAAATACTGATTTCGTGCGGTGGCACAGCGGGACACATAAATCCCGCCATCGCCGTCGCGGATGAGATACGGCATAACCGGGAAAAGGCGGACATTCTTTTTGTCTGCCGTGGGAGCGAGCTCGAGAAACGGTTAATCGGAAAAAGCGGATATGCATTCATGACAGTAAATATACTTCCCTTGTCGCGCTCATTCTCGCCCGCAAATTTCTCCGCCCTTCTGTCAATCCCCCGCTCCGTCAGAGCGGCTGGCAAAATTATAGATGACTACCACCCGGATGCGGTGTTCGCAACAGGCGGCTATGCGTGTTATCCGGCTGTAAGGGCGGCGCAGAAAAGACGGATACCTACAGTACTGCATGAATCGAATGCAAACCCGGGGTTGGCGGTACGGCTCCTCGGCAGAAGAGCGGACGCCGTCCTTTGCGGGATGCCGCCGCGCGCAGAAGAATACCACAGAGGCATATCTCCGATATTCTGCGGCTCGCCTGTGCGTTCAGGATTCTTTACGCATACGCGAACGGAGTCCAGAAAAAGGCTCGGCATACCCGACAATGCGTTTTTCGTTCTTTCTTTCGGCGGGAGCCTCGGCGCGGAGGTCATAAACTGCGCAATATGTCCTCTGATGGACAGCATCCGCAAAAGAAACGAAAATCTTTACTGGCGCCACGGTGCCGGAACACGGTATTTTGAGGATATAAAAAATCAATATCCCGAGCTATGCAACGAGAGCGGAAGACTCCGCATTTCAGACTATATAAACGATATGGAGTATGCAATGAATGCCGCCGATATCGTTATATGCCGAAGCGGTGCCCTGACCCTCGCGGAAGCGGCGGCGAGCGGAGCCGTCCCTATAATGATCCCGTCTCCGAATGTTACGGAAGACCATCAGACGAAGAATGCGCGCCTGCTCGCCGATTGCGGCGCCGGGATTCTCGTTCCGGAGGACAGATGTACAGGCGATACGCTCATGGGACTGATAAACAAATTACGGGCTCCCGGCTCCGGGCTTTCCGAAATGAAGAGAAAACTCAGAAGCATTGCGGTTACAGATGCCGCGAGCCGTGCTGCAAGAACTGTTCTTGCAGCACGGCTCGCGGCATCTGTAACCGCA
>CALDMI010000088.1 GCA_937914815.1 uncultured Clostridia bacterium | reverse complement strand
GAAGAATTGTTAAGATAACCTACTCGGGCTACAACGAGAGCGCGGGAGAGGAAAATATCGAGAGCACCATTCTGACCATCACATACGATATTGACGAAATAGTGGCTCCGGCGTAAGACTTCAAGACAAGTTAAAAGGACCCCGGCACGGCAGAGCAACGTTGCTTTGCCGTGCCTTTTTCGCGCGCGGGCGCGGCATTTCCTTTTATTTCGTTTTATTATACTGTATATTTTATTTTCCTATTGACATTATAGGAATTAAGGTGTATAATACCTATCCGGGCGGTAGGAATTACCGCGGAGGTTATTTCTATGATGATTTCATCAAAGGGGCGATACGCCCTGCGCGTCATGCTCGACATGGCGGAGCGGTACCCCGACACAGGCGGGGGAGAAGACAATAGAGCCCTGCACGGGGAGAACCCCGGCGCGGACGAAAATAATAAAGTCCTGTGCGGCGAAAGTCGCGACGGCGGCGCGGATAAACTTCCGCACGGCGGAAAGCCGGGAGAGGTCACACCGGGCGGCGACGGCTACATGCGCCTGAATGAAATTGCCGCGAGGCAGGGAATATCGAAAAAATATCTTGAGAGCATAATGACGGTTCTGACAAAGAGCGGACTTGTGGAGAGCGCGGTCGGAAAGACCGGGGGCTATCGCCTCTGCCGCGCGCCGGACGGCTACACCGTCGGGGAGATACTCCGCGCCGCGGAGGGCAGCCTTGCCCCCGTGTCCTGCCTTGAGGACGGGGCGGGGCACAAGTGTGCCGATGCGTGTATCTGCTACACTCTCCCGTTCTGGTACGGGCTCGAGAAGCGGATAAACGAATATATAGATTCATACACCCTCGCGGACATTCTCCGTGAAAAGGGAAATACCGGCTGTGCCGGGTGCAATCAATAATTAGTAAGAGAATAAAGAACAACGGAGACAGGATATATGAAAAACAAGGAGCTTTTGAAAGTTGAGGGACTGCATGTGAGCGTCGGGGAAAAGGAGATACTCCACGGGGTGGACCTCTCTGTCGGCTCGGACGAGACGCATGTTTTAATGGGACCGAACGGGACCGGAAAATCCACGCTCGGCTATGCTATAACCGGGAACCCGATGTACACGGTAAATTCCGGGCGGATAATATTTGACGGCAAGGATATAACCGAGATGCCGGTGAACGAGCGGGCAAAGGCGGGAATATTCCTCTCGTTTCAGAACCCGCCGGAGATACCGGGGGTGACGCTCTCCGCGTTTATACGCGGCGCGCTTGAGGAGCGGGGGAGCAAGCTCCGGCTCTGGGACTTCAAAAAGAAGCTCGCCGAGACTATGAAGCTTCTCAATATGGACGAGTCGTACGCCGAGAGGGATCTGAACGTCGGATTTTCCGGCGGAGAGAAGAAGAAGGCGGAGATACTCCAGATGCTTATGCTTGAGCCCCGGCTCGCCATTCTCGACGAGACAGACTCCGGGCTGGATGTCGACGCGGTGCGCACCGTGTCCGAGGGAGTGAGGCTCTACCGCGACCGCGTCGGCGGCTCGCTCCTGATAATCACACACTCAACCCGTATACTTGAGGCTCTCAAGGTCGACAGGACGCACGTCATGGAGGGCGGAGTTATCGTTAAGGAGGGCGGCGCAGAGCTCGTCGACCTTATAAACGAGCGCGGATTTTCGGCTATTGCCGACTGACGGAGGGTGCCGTGGAAGCAAGAGAAAAAAGTCAGGTCGAGGACATAGACAGGAGTGTCTATGACATCCGCGACGAGGAGCACGACGCCTATCGCATGGAGTCGGGGCTTACCCCGGAGATAGTCGACAAGCTCTCAAAGGAGAAGGGCGACCCCGTCTGGATGCAGCAGTTCAGGCTTCAGTCGCTTCAGATATACAATCAGCTCCCGGTGCCGGACTGGGGTCCGTCGCTCGAGGGGCTCGACATGGAGCATATCGCAACCTACGTCCGCCCGAACACGAAGATGCAGAACGACTGGAAGAATGTGCCGAAGGACATAAAGGAGACGTTCGAGCGGCTCGGAATCCCGGAGGCGGAGCGCAAGTCGCTCGCAGGTGTGGGCGCGCAGTATGACTCCGAGCTCGTGTACCACAACGTGCGCGAGGAGGTGGCGGCAGAGGGCGTCGTCTATACCGATATGGAGAGCGCCATGAAGGGCGAATACGCCGACATGGTCAAGAAGTATTTCATGAAGCTCGTCACCCCGCGGGACCACAAGTTCGCGGCTCTGCACGGGGCGGTATGGTCGGGCGGCTCGTTCGTCTATGTGCCGAAAGGGGTGCAGGTTTCAATACCCCTGCAGTCCTACTTCCGCCTGAACGCAAAGGGGGCGGGGCAGTTTGAGCACACGCTGATAATAGTCGACGAGGGGGCGAGCCTGCACTTTATCGAGGGCTGCTCCGCGCCGAAATACAACGTCGCAAACCTGCATGCCGGGTGCGTCGAACTCTACGTAAAGAAAAATGCAAAGCTCCGCTATTCGACTATCGAAAACTGGTCGAAGAACATGTATAACCTTAATACGAAGCGCGCGCTCGTCGAGGAGGACGGAAAGATTGAGTGGGTCTCCGGCTCCTTCGGCTCGCACGTCGGGTGCCTGTACCCTATGAGCGTTCTCAAGGGAGATAACTCCGGCATGGAGTTCACCGGCGTTACCTTCGCGGGCGCGGGGCAGAACCTCGACACCGGGGCAAAGGTCGTGCATATCGGAAAGAACACGACCTCCTATATGAACACCCGCTCGATAAGCAAGAGCGGCGGAATAAGCACATTCAGAAGCTCGGTCGTAGTGAATAAGGGTGCCGAGGGGGCGAAGTCCTCCGTGTCCTGTCAGTCGCTTATGCTGGACTCGGAGTCCCGCTCCGACACTATCCCCGCGATAGATATAAGAGAGAGAAAATCCAACGTCGGGCACGAGGCGAAGATAGGGAGCATCAGCGGCGAGACGGTGTTCTATCTCATGAGCCGCGGAATGAGCGAGGAGGACGCACGCGCCCTCATTGTCTCCGGCTTTGCCGACAACGTATCAAAGGAACTGCCGCTCGAGTATGCGGTTGAGATGAACAATCTTATCCGCCTTGAGATGAAGGGCAGTATAGGTTAAGGGGGAATTTCGGATATGAATATTACCGTAAACAGACCGGCGAGCCGGACATGGAATTTCCTCGGCGTAAACGGCGCGAAGATAGAGTGGGGAGAGGGAGCGGAGCTCTCCGAGACGCGGCTCTCGCTCCCTGCCGATAAGAGCGCGGGGAGGCTCTCCGCTATATCAGAGCCGGAGGGCGAATATTCCGAAAAAAGAATAGTTCTCGATACAAGACCCGGGGAGAACATCACGCTCGTCGAGACCGTCCGCGGGGATGAGAATTTTCTCACAAGGCTTGAAATAAATGCCGAAAGTGATACACGGGTGCGGGTTTTGCAGCTGTTTATGCCCGGCTCGGGCGCTGTGCTGCGCCATGAGAGCGAGCTTTCGCTCGGCAGCGGGGCAGATGTCTCCTTTATCACCGCGACCCTCGGAGACGGGGATATATATGCCGACACGCACTGTGAACTTATGGGCGACGGCTCGTCCTTCTCCTCCGACATCGGCTATCTCTGCCGGGGGGAGAACAGAATAAATATAAATCTTACGGTGGAGCACACCGGGAAGAATACCGAGTGCAGAATAGACGCCTCCGGCGCGCTCACCGATTCCGCAAAGAAGAACTTCTGCGGGACTATCGACTTCAAAAAAGGCTGCTCCGGCTCACACGGGGCGGAGAACGAGACGGTTCTTCTCCTCGGGGAGGGCGCGGAGAACAAGACCCTGCCGGTTATTCTCTGCGCGGAGGAGAACGTCGAGGGTACGCACGGGGCGACGGTCGGCGAGCTCGATGAGCCGACGCTCTTCTATTTCGAGAGCCGCGGCATATCCCGCGATGAGGCAGAGCGCATGATGGCGCGCGCGGCGATAGTCCGCGTGGCGTCGCTCTCCCGGGATGAGGAGTACGCAGACGCCGTCCTCTCGGCGCTTGACACCCTGCTCGCGGAGAACGGAGGGGGAGTCGATGCGTGATCTTAGAGCGGATTTTCCGATATTTTCGGAGAGAGACGTCGCCTACCTTGACTCGGCGGCGACATCGCAGAGACCCGCGGCAGTAATCGCCGCGGAGGAGGAGTTTTACAGGAAGCATAACGCCAACCCGCTCCGCGGGCTGTATGACCTGAGCGTCGAGGCAACCGAGGCTGTCGAGGGGGCGAGAGAGGCGGTGCGCCGCTTTATAGGTGCCGCCCGTGCGGAGGAGATAATCTTCACGCGCAACACCACCGAGAGCTTAAATCTTGTCGCTTACAGCTACGCTATGGAGAGGCTCCGCCCCGGGGACGAGATACTCGTCTCGATAGCCGAGCATCACAGCAATCTCCTGCCGTGGCAGACGGCGGCGAGGAAAACCGGGGCGACCCTCCGGTTTATGGAATGTGAGCCGGACGG
>CALDMI010000087.1 GCA_937914815.1 uncultured Clostridia bacterium | reverse complement strand
ATGTCCCTGCGCCCCGATAACCGTCCCGCGCCTCGCCCCGCCGGAGCCACGCGGGAGCGGAGCGGTGGAGCCCGCCCCGGACACCACGCCCGGCGGCACCCATGAAAGCAGTGACGACATCACCCCCGCCGTAAAACCGGACACCGAAAACCCGGGCGCAAACGGGCGCACCGCCGCCGAAACAGGCACCCGGACTGCCGTCCGGCGCCTCCTCGCGACAAGACCGGTGACTCCCGCATATGCGGATGCCATGATAACCGACAGCGACGCAAAGGAGATGACCGAGCATACGGAGGAGGTCATATATACAAACGGTCGCCGCAGGAGAATTATAAATGTCGGCACGCTCTCGCGCGCCTTTCCTGCGGGCGCCCGGGTCGATGTGAATATCCTGAAAGAGAAGTCGCTTGTTCCGTATGATACGGGGTATCTTAAAGTGCTCGCCGACGGAGTTATAGATAAGGACATATCGGTGTATGCCGACGCGTTCAGCCTCGCGGCAGTCAAAATGATAGCCCTCACAGGGGGCAGGGCGATAAAGGCGCACACAGAGGAGCGGCAGGAGCCGCACCCGGACGGAAAAAACACCTACGGGGCGGATAAAGAATAAATTCACTTGCTTTTTTCCGGGGTTTGTGCTACAATACTACAGACCCGCGTGCGCGGGCAAAATAAAATCGGGAGTTTTGTAATGAATAACCTCAGAAAACATGACATTCTGAAGCTGACTCTGACTGCAATGTTCGTGGCTCTGATAGTAATAATGGCTTTTACGCCGATAGGATATCTTCATATAGGTCCGGTGTCCATAACGTTTATGGTAGTTCCGGTCGTGCTCGGCGCCTGCCTGTGCGGCACGGCGAGCGGTGCGGTGCTCGGTCTCGCCTTCGGACTGACGAGCTTTTTCCAGTGCTTCGGCATGGACCCGCTCGGCGTCTACCTCCTCGGGCAGAACGCCTTTCTGACCTTCCTCATGTGCGTGCTTCCGCGCGTGCTTATCGGGGTTTTCGCGTCTCTTGTCTATAAGCTGATAAGCCGCGGCATAAGACCGTCCGGCGAGGATAACGAGGGCGAGGGAACAGATAGCGCCCACTCCGGCACCACGCGTGAGATCATATCATACACCGTCTCCGGTATAGTCGGGTCGATAACAAATACCGTCTTCTTCGTCGGTATGCTCGTCCTCTGCTTCTATACGACGGGCGCCCTCTCCGGCTACGCCGACGGTGCGCTCAATGTCGGTCTCGGAGAGCTTCTTCTTATGCTCGTCACCTCGAACAGCCTGATTGAGCTGTGTGTCAATGCGGTTCTTGTGACCCTTATCTGCACCGCGCTCCGTCCCCTTCTTCGGAGGATAGAGGCGAATTTCTGATACCTCGGGGCTGTCGCTCCGGCGCCATACCGTAATCTGGGACTGCGCACAGTGCGACAGCCCCGAAAATTACCCCGAGGAGGCAAAATATGTCGGAAAAAAGCATAGAGGTTCTCTTTCTTGACAAGGACATTATAGCGATAGTGAAGCCCGCGGGTATGCCGGCACAGCCGGACGCCACGGGGGATATTGACGCTCTCACCGCCGCGGCGGAGTTCCTCCGAGGTTCGGACGGCAAGGCGGAGGTTTACCCGGTTCACAGGCTTGACCGCGTTGTCGGCGGGGTAATGGTAATTGCGAGAAACGAGAGGTCCGCCGCGGCTCTCTCCGCCGTATTTGCGTGGCACGATTTGAAAAAGCGGTATATTGCCGTCCTTGACGGCGCCGCCACCGGGGGCGTGTATGAAAATTACATATATAAGGACACCCGGGCAGGGAAGGCATATGTCGTGAAAAATGCCCGCCGCGGCGCCCGCCTAGCCTCACTTGAGCTGACCGCCGTATCTACCGCTACGGGCAGGCGCGGCGACATATTGACCCTCACCGACATTCTTCTTCATACCGGGCGCTACCACCAGATAAGGGTGCAGTGCGCGTCGCGCGGGACCCCGGTTCTCGGCGACGGAAAGTACGGGAGCCATGAGAACTCCTGCGCCCCCGCGCTCTTTTCCCGGAGCCTTGAGTTTTCGCTTTCCGGCAAAAAATATTCTTTCTCCGCGGTGCCCGACTGTAAGGACTACCCGTGGAGCCTGTTTTCAAAGGAGATATCCGAGCTATGAGAAACTATCCGGTTGTAACCGTCAGCGAAAAGGCTGAAAAATCCCTCCGCGGCGGGCACCCGTGGGTGTATTCCGACGAGGTGCGGGAGGTGTCCGGCGCCTATGCCCCGGGCGATATAGTCGATGTGAAATCCGGAAAGGGAAAATACCTCGGCACGGGATATATAAATGACAACTCGAAAATACGGGTCAGAATAATATCGAAAAATCCGAACGACCGCTTTGACAGGGCGTTTTATGAGCGGCGCGTCCGCTATGCGATAGATTACAGAAAGACCGTTATGGGCGGCGACTTCTCCGCCTGCCGGCTTATATTCGGGGAGGCGGATATGTTCCCGGGGCTCACCGTCGACAGATTTTCAAATGTCCTTGTCACAGAGACTCTCTGCCTCGGGACCGAGCGGGTAAAGGATATTATTTTTGCCTCTCTTGTAAACACCCTCCGCGAAATGGGCGAGAGGATAGACGCGATATATGAGCGGAACAGCTCGCCGATCCGCGCCCTCGAGGGTATGGAGAGCTACGACGGGTATTATTTTGCCCCGGGGCTTGACCTTTCGGAGATTCCCGGCGGCTCGGTGTCCATTACCGAGAATGGGATAAAATATCGCGTCGATTTTGTGAACGGGCAGAAGACCGGATTTTTCCTTGACCAGAAATATAACAGACAGGCTGTCGCAAAGATAGCGCGGGGGCGCCATGTCCTTGACTGCTTCACGCATACGGGCTCCTTCGGGCTGAATGTCGCGGCTGGCGGGGCAGCGTCGGTTCTGAGCGTCGATATATCAGACGCGGCGCTTGACGTCGCGCGGGAAAACTGCGCGCTGAACGGCTTCTCCGAGCTGATAGAATACCGCGCGGCTGATGTCTTTGACCTCCTCTCGGAGTACGAGAGGGAGGGAAAACGCGACTTTGACCTCATAATTCTTGACCCGCCGGCATTCACAAAGAGCCGCGCGACCTTAAAAAACGCGATAAAGGGCTACCGCGAGATAAATTATAGGGCAATGAAGCTTCTGCCCCGCGGCGGCTATCTTGCCACCTGCTCCTGCTCGCACTTCATGA
>CALDMI010000086.1 GCA_937914815.1 uncultured Clostridia bacterium | reverse complement strand
GCTCGACCAGCCGGAATTCGTCCGCATGGTTGCCGAGGAGTGCTATAAGCTCGGGGCGCGGAAGGTCACCGTCGATTTCTCCTATCTCCCGGTAACGAAGGTCAACTACCGCTACTGCAAGGAAGAGGTGCTCGGTACTCTCGAGAAGTGGCAGATAGAAAAATACGAGCACATGGCAGACACGCTCCCCTGTATGATACATCTCATATCCGACGACCCCGACGGGCTCCGCGGTATTGACCAGAAGAAGTATGCGCGGGCTATGGCATCGCGCTCAAAGACGATAAAGCCCTATCGCGACAGAATGGCGAACAAGTATCAGTGGTGCATCGCGGCGGTGCCCGGCGCGGAATGGGCAAAGAAGATATTCCCCGGCGAGCGGAAGTCCGTGGCTATGGAGAAGCTCTGGGAGGCCATACTCTCGACCTCCCGCGTCTATGACGACCCGGTAGCCGAATGGGACAAGCACAACAAGAACCTCGCAAAGCGGTGCGAATACCTCAACTCGCTCGGCATACGTGAGCTCCGCTATAAAGCCGGGAACGGCACCGATTTCAGAGTCGGGCTTATTCCCGACGCGCTCTTCTGCGCGGGCGGAGAGTACACCCCCGCGGGCAACTACTTCAACCCCAATATCCCGTCCGAGGAGGCGTTTACCTCCCCCATGCGCGGCGACGCGGACGGTATAGTCTACTCGTCAAGACCGCTCTCCTACGGCGGTGAGCTCATAGACAACTTCTGGGTCAGATTCGAGGGCGGGCGCGCCGTCGACGTCGGTGCCGAGAAGAACGAAAACCTCCTGCGCGAGATGATAGGCATGGACGAGGGGGCGGCATACCTCGGCGAATGTGCCCTTGTCCCCTACTCCTCACCGATACGCGAGTCGGGTATTCTCTTCTACAACACGCTCTTTGACGAGAATGCGGCGTGCCACCTCGCGCTCGGGCGCGGGTTCACAAACCTCCTGAAGAACTACGACTCCATGACCGAGGAGCAGGCGCACGAGGCGGGTATCAACGACTCTATTATCCACGTCGACTTTATGATAGGCACCGCCGACATGTCGATAACCGCAATAACGCACGACGGGCGCGAGATGCCGATATTCCGCGACGGAAACTGGGCATTCGAGGTCTGATAAGACCGCTATATATTCAGTTTTTCGGGTACGGCTTCGGTATATCGGTTAAGCGGAGGATATAATCCACCGAGACGCAGTAATACCGCGCGAGGGCGCAGAGCATATCGAGCGGTATCTGCCGCACCCCGTTCTCGTACTGTGAATACGTGTTCTGCCGTATGTGCAGATAATCAGCGACCTCCCGCTGTGGAATATCGCGGTCCTCGCGAAGCTCCTTCAGTCTCATTCCGACCTCCGTTTTTGTCTTTTTTACTATATTTTATCAATCTCAAATTGTGATATTAAGGATTATCACAAAATGAGATAATCGCATACGAACGGCGGCGGTTTTACCCCCGGTAAAATATTTGAAAAATCGGGCTCTCCCCGCTTGACATTCCGGGCGGGCGAGTATATAATTATATCGTGAACGAAATATGAAAGGAAATACAGGAAAATGGGAAAGAGCGGTTTTTACATTGAGCTCAAGACAATAGCCGACATACGCGACTTTGTCAGCAAGGTCACGAAGCTCGAATACGAGGTCGACCTTGAACAGAACAGATATATAATCGACGCGAAGTCGATAATGGGTATATTCGCGCTTGACCTGCTCGCGCCGATACGCGTCATGTGTCATACCGATGACCCCTCCGCATTCTATGAGGAGATCGAGAAGTACAGAGTCGCAGACCCGGAGAAATAATTCCGGCGGACGGGCGCCCCGTGGGCTCCCCTGAAAATGAATTTGTTGACTGCCCGGCGACTTTCGCGGGCAGTCTTTTTTTCTCCCTCCGGAGGGAATTTTTTGATTTTTTCGGAAAAAGTATTGACTTCCCCGCCGCTTTGTGCTAATATTCGGTTAGTGGAACAAGTCGCAGGGATACAGCCCGAGCAGAGAGCCGTCTTGATGAGCTGAAAGGACGGTCAGGTATGCCCTATGCGGTACCGCCCACGCATGCCGCGCATGCACAACTGAAAAGCACATAATGAGTTAAACGCTCGGGTGGAACCGTGCGGGATTTTTGTAAGTCCTCACCCCGAATACCGTGTCTTTGCGGTCTTTCGTGGTCGGGGATATTTTTTTATACCCCGGCGGCGCGTAAGAACCGGCGGGACGGTTATATGATGTGCTGTTCCGGGTGTGCGGTGATTAAAATGTTTTTTATTAAATTTTCCAAAGGGGCAATATTCCCTGTACGAAAGAAGGTAGTTTTTATGTTCAGAATCAAGTTTTCCGACGGTAAGGTATACGAGAGCGACGCTCCCATATCCGTATTCGAGGCGGCAAAGGCGGCGGGCAATATTTCCCGTGACGTCCTTGTCGCGAAGGTCAACGGAGTGCTCACCGAGCTCTCGACGGTTATAGACTCCGACGCCGATGTTACTCTCCTCACATTTGCAGATGACGAGGGCAAGCATGTATTCCGCCACACGGCGGCGCACATCATGGCTATGGCGGTAAAGAGACTCTATCCCGAGACGAAGCAGACGATAGGTCCCGCGACGGAGACCGGATATTTCCAGGATTTTGACACCGATATTTCATTTACTCCCGACATCTTACGCGAGATTGAGGGCGAGATGAAGAAGATAGTCAAGGAAAATCTCGTTATCGAGCGGATTGTCCTGCCGAAGGCAGAGGCGCTCCGCCTCATGGAGGAGAAAAACGAGCCATACAAGGTCGAGAAGATAAACGAGATCCCCGACGGGGAGGAAATCTCGTTCTACAAGATGGGCGAGTATATAGACCTCTGCGCCGGACCGCACCTGCACTCAACCGGTCTTGTCAAGGCTTTCGCACTGACGCAGTGCACTGGCGCGTATTACAAGGGCGACCAGAAGAACAAGATGCTCCAGAGAGTATACGGCATTGCGTTCCCGACGAAGGACGAGCTCAAGGAATATGTGGCACAGCGCGAGGAAGCCGTCAAGCGCGACCACAACAAGATAGGGCGCGACCTCGAATACTTCACGACGGTCGACACGATAGGTCAGGGACTCCCGGTAATACTCCCGAAGGGGTCGCGCGTTATACAGAGGCTGCAGAGATGGGTCGAGGACGTGGAGGAGAGTCGCGGCTATCTTCTCACAAAGACGCCCCTCATGGCTAAGCGCGAGTTTTACAAGATCTCCGGGCACTGGGACCACTATCTCGACGGAATGTTCGTTATAGGCGACCCTGATGACTACACGAAAGAGTGCCTCGCGCTCCGTCCCATGACCTGCCCGTTCCAGTATCAGGTTTTCTTAAACAAAAAGC
>CALDMI010000085.1 GCA_937914815.1 uncultured Clostridia bacterium | reverse complement strand
AAAAGAAAACAAAATTGCCCGCCGTAATAGTGGAAATGGGATTTATCACTAATAAATACGAGGCAGAACTCATGGCATATTCGCCAAACCTTTTTGCACTCGGCATATACCGAGGTATCAGGGACTATTACGGAGTATAGCTATTTCAGAGTTAGTCTGTCAACGGTGGCAAAGTCCTCGGCTTGTGACTCCGTCATTGCTTTTATGTCATGGCTAGCCCCGCAGTGCGGACAGAATATCTGTACGCCCCCGTCGGTGTACCGTATGTCGTACCCACTCCCGGCGTGACACGGGCAGTCTATGTTGCCCTCTTCCTCAAGCTCACGGAGGGTGAAGCGGACGATGTCGTATACCTGCGCGTCCGGCAGGATGTCAGAGGGGTCGAGCTCCTGCGGCTGCATGTCGCCGATCTCCTCGGCTCCGAGGTCTGCCATAAGGCGCTCGAGCTCGGCGCCGGTCCTCTCCGCCTCTTTTTCTATTTTCTCCATTTTGCCTATAAAGCAGATGTCCATGTTTGAATACGGACAGTTGAGAAGAAAGAGGTCGCGACCGAAGAATATGTTCTGCGATACGGTGTATGCGTGGTTCTGATTGCAGAAAATGCAGGGAACGGAGAGCCTGACCTTTCCGTCATTTCCGATTTTTATATCCGCCGCCGATTTCCCGCAGTGACAGCGGAGGCGCACCATGTCGGCAGAGAGGGCAAACCTCCCGACAAACCCGACGGTCAGCGTCCCGCACGCGGGACAGCGGTAGGCGATATTTGTGCTGCTGTTTTCGATAACCATATTTGTGTTGTCCTTACTGCTTCTGTACGGAGTCGGCAATTTTCTTTGCGGCATCGTCCGAGAGTAGTACGCTGACAAGCTCAAGTGCAAAATCGAGCGCGACGCCCATGCCCTTCGCTGTCGTTATATTTCCGTCGGTCACGACGGGCAGGGAAGAGAGGCGCGCGCCTGTGAGCTCTCCCTCAAATCCGGGGTAGCAGGTGGCTTCTTTTCCGGAGAGGAGTCCCCGCCGCCCGAGTATAAACGGTGCGGCGCATATCGCCGCGAGCCGACCGCCGCGGGCATTTGCCTCCCGTATAAGCCTGTCGACGATTGGTGACGCATCGAGATTTTTTGCGCCCGGCATCCCCCCGGGCAGGAGCAGGAGGTCGACCTCCTCCGCCCGTACCTCGTCCTCCGTCATGTCGCAGGCTACCGATATACCGTGAGACCCGGTTATGACCCGCCCGCCGACCCCGGCGGTGCGGACGGTGAGCCCCGCGCGGCGGAGCACATCGACGGGAGTCAGTGCCTCAATCTCTTCAAACCCGTCTGCAAGCATTACAACTGTCATTTTCTTTTCCTCCTGCGGACCGTCGATTGACGGTCGGTTGCTTCCTTTGCGGCTCTCCGGGTGGCAGAGCGTGTAATTGACGCATCCGTCACAGTTGTGTCCCGGTATCGCCGGAGAGTCCGCGGCGTCATTGCCCGCCGCGGTATATTCCGTATCATTCATTTTGTGTGCTCCGTGAGCCATTCGGATGCCGCCTTTTTCTCTGTATTTATTACAGCCGGGGCAGGGGTGGGCGCACATTCCTCTGCGCCACATTCTTCGCCGCGGAGTTTCTTTATCGCATCCTTCACCTCTTTGTCGATGACAAGCGCACATTGTATGCGGATTGGGGTGCTTCTTCCGACAGGGTGGAAAAGTGCATCTCCACAGCCGAAAAGTCGTTCTGCACCGCTCTGCTCAAGAATAATGCGTGAGTCGACGCTTGAGGAAACCTTACAGCAAAGTCGCGACGGTATGTTTGCCTTGATTATACTGGTCAGAACATTCACGGAGGGGCGCTGTGTACAGATTATCATGTGTATTCCAGCGGCTCTCGCCTTTGCTGTAAGACGGGTTATGAGTTCTTCTGCCTTGTTGCGCACCGTCGCCATGAGGTCGCTGAGTTCGTCTATAACTATGACTATTCTTGTCATAGTCTTTCCGAGTGTCGGATCGTTCTTTACGCGCTCGTTGTATGAGCCTATATCGCGTACACCTGAGGCAGCAAGGCGCTCATACCGTCTGTCCATTTCTTCGCATGCCCATGTGAGCGCGTCAATCGCTTCGTTCATGTCGGTCATGACCGGCATAAGCATGTGCGGAATGTTATCATACTCCCGGAGTTCAATCTTTTTCGGATCAATGAGTATGAGCCGGAGCTCTTCCGGTGTCGCTTTGCCGAGCATGCTTATAAGTATGTCATTCACACATACAGATTTGCCCATACCGGTTGCACCGGCTATCAGCAGGTGCGGTGCCTTTGCAATGTCGTAAAACACAGGTTCTCCCGTAACGCCTTTTCCGAGACATACAAATGTCGGCGACTGGGATTTGCGGTATTCTTCACACTGCATAAGGTCACGGAGGAGCACTTGCTCCGGGTGCTTTCGCGGTATTTCAACGGCAATCGCCGCTTCATCCGGTATTGGTGTCTCTATTCTGACACCTTCGCCGAAATTCAGAGTGACCTCGTCAATACAGTGCAGTACATCGCGTATCGCACCGGGCTTCGCAGGCTTGAACTTGTATCGTATAATACGCGGTCCTATGTCTTGACCGATGTAGTCGACATTCCGCTTCGTCCCGTAATTGAATATAGCGAGGAGTTTTCCCGCCGTTGCGATTACCTCCGGGTCGGTGGGCTGTGCCGTGTCATGCGCCTCTCCTGCCTCTGCCGGGGTTATCTCGCCGAGCTGTATTCCGGCGGAGGTGAGCGCCTCGACGGCAGCTATGAGCTCGTCCGCGTCATAGCCGCCGGTCTGCTTTAAGTTGATCATTTTGCGTCTCCTTTCGTATTGTCGTGTCAGGACTCGTAGCGGGAGAGCCTCTCCTTCCATTCGTCCATATCAATGAGTACATCGCGCGGCTTCTGTCCGTTGGGCTCGGAGACTATGCCGAGGTCCTCCATGACATCGATATACTTCGCCGCCTTGCTGTAGCCTATGCTGAGTCTGCGCTGAAGAAGGCTTGTTGAGATCTTCTTTGAGCGTACCGCGATCTCGACAGCCTCGATAAACTTCGCGTCGTTGTAATATCCGTCGGAGCCTGCGCCGTCCTCGCCGTCATCGTCATAGGACTCCTTGCCCTTCTTCGGTGCCATGCACTTCTGCGCCGCAGAGTTGATTTCGGCGAGTATTTCCTCACTGTACGTGTTACCGGTGGACTGCGAGCAGAGGTACTTCATGACAGATTCGACCTCCTTGTCGGAGACGAACGCGCACTGTACGCGGAGCGGCTTCGGCTTTCCGACAGGCCAGAACAGCGCGTCGCCCTTGTCGAGGAGCTTTTCGGCTCCCGCCTGCTCTATAATGGTGCGTGAGTCGACATTCGAGGAGACCTTACATGAAAGTCTTGACGGAATGTTCGCCTTGATAACTCCGGTTATGACATTTACAGACGGGCGCTGTGTACCGATTATCAGGTGTATTCCCGCGGCTCTCGCTTTCTGGGCGAGGCGGGTTATCAGTCCCTCGACCGGGTCGCGCGCCGCCATCATGAGGTCGTTAAGCTCGTCGATTACTATCACTATCTTCGTCATCGGCTCGCCGAGCGACGGATCGTCTGCGACGCGCTCGTTGTAGGCGTCGATGTTTCGCACGGCGATGCTCATCATGAGCTCATACCTCTTTTCCATCTGTTCGCAAGCCCATGAGAGTGCGCCCGCCGCCTGCTTGACATCCGTAACGACGGGGACGAGCAGGTGAGGTATCTTTTCATAGACCTGGAACTCGACCTTTTTCGGGTCGACAAGTATGAGTTTTAATTCGTCCGGTCTCGCCTTGCAGAGCATGCTGACAAGGATGGAGTTTATACATACCGACTTACCCATACCGGTTGCACCGGCTATCAGCAGGTGCGGCGCCTTTGCAATATCGAAGAACACCGGGTTTCCGGTTACATCCTTGCCTATACAGGAGAAGGTGTTCGACTTTGCGGTGGAGAACTCGTCGCTCTCGATGAGCGAGCGGAGAAAGACCGTAGCCGGGTGCGCATTAGGTATCTCAAAGCCTATGGCAGACTGCCCGGGAATGGGAGCCTCCATTCGTATTCCCTCGGAGGCAAGGTTCATCGTTATATCGTCAAACAGGCTCGTTACCTGGCTGACCTTGACGCCCCTCGCGGGGACAACCTCATATCTTGTGATACGCGGTCCGCGGTCGACGCCCTTGATTGATGCATTGACATTGAAGGATGCGAGCGTGTCTATGAGCTTTTCGGAATTGCGCTGTATCTCCTCCGTGGCGTCGGAGTCGTCGATTTCCGGCGGGGCTTTGAGCAGTGTGAGCGGGGGCGGGGCGTAATTCGAGTAGTCGGGGGCTTCGCTCGCCTTCTTTTCGGGTGTGCTTACATCCTTTGCATCGTCGAACGGCGGGAGGTCGTCCTCCTCGTCCGCATCGTCCTCTTCCACTGGCTCCTCGTCATAGTCTTCCGTCTCGTCGTCGGGCTCGTCGCCGTCATCCTCTTCGGTTTCGTCCTCCGTCTCGTCGATATATTCCGCGTCGTCGTTCGTGTCGCTGGTGTCGGCGTCCTCGCCGTCATTGTCTGTCTCGTCTTTTTCGCCGTCGGTGCTTATCTCAAAATCGTCGCCGGACTCAAAGGAGAGCCCGCTGTTCGTGCCGTCGCCGCTCTCATTTTTCTCCGGTTCGCTGTCGGAGAATATAGTGAAGCGCTTTCTGTAATCCAGTATGTCGGGGTTCTGCTTTTCCGGGGGGATTTCCTCCGTCTCCGGGACATCCTCTGTGTAGCTGTCAAGCCCGGTTGCGTCCTCCTCGTCCTCTTCAGGCTCTCCCTCTTCCGTCACTTCCGGCACGTCTTCTTCCTCCGGCGCACTGACAGCCGGGGCGGAGAAGCCGTCTCCGACCTTTGAGCGTTCAATACGCAGGGCAGGGGCTTCCTCCTGCTTGTCCTCCGTGTCGGTCTCCTCCGGCTTCCTTTCCGGAAGTTCGGTGAGAATTTCGGACGCGGGCTTGTAATCCTTTATGACGGTTTTCTCGGGCTCCGGCTTTTCCGGCTCTGCCGTCATGGACGATACAAACCTTGCGGTGCGAATATACGACATTCCGTCTCTTGCGGAGCTTACGGTCGCAGGGTTACCCTCCTGCTGTGCGGCGGGTTGTCCGGCATAGGTTCCCGTCGCGCCGCTGTCCGTATGGTCTGCGACGGGGCGGTCATATTCTGCCGCTGCGCCCTCGTGTGCCGTCGGGGTATAGGTGTCCTTTGCCGGCTCGTAGCCAAAGTTCATCGTGGTACCGCCCGTATCTGTGGCGGAGGGATCGTCCCTCTGTGTCGCCGTGGCGTTCCGCGATGTGTCGGTCTGCGTGCCGTATCTGCTTAAAAATTCATCGACATTGAATTCCTCGGCTCTTACCGTCGGCTCGCTTGCCGCGGGCTCCGCCTTGCCGAATTCCATTGTTTCGCCGTCCTCCGGTGCCTCCGCGTCGTCGGTTTTTCCCGCGAGTATGTTCTTTATGTCGTCATTTGTACAGCCGGTGTCCGCATCGAGCGGAGAAGAGGAGAAACTTCCGCTCCCCTGCATGTCCGGCGTGTAATTCGGCTGTGAGCGACCGGGAAAGGCACGCTGAGGCGCACCGTCCGGGCGGAAATTGCGAGCTCTCGCTATCTGCTCTTCGCGTGACAGCTCCTCGCCGTCCCCGGCAGGGCTTTCGCTCTTCTTTTCGGTTGCTACAGCGGGTGTATCGCTCTGCGACGGTGCCGTCGCTGTGCTCTCCGCGGGCTTAGATGTCTGCGCGGCTCCGGTGGCGGTTCCTCCGGGTGCGGCTTTTGTTGCGTTCGGCTGTCTGCCGAGGAGCTGTGCCTTGCGTCTCTCAAATTCCTCGAGACGGCGCGCACGCGCCAGTGACTCCTCCGTAACCTCGTCGAGCGGTTTCTCGTATTCGGAGACTCCGGGGTCGGTGCGGCGCGGTGCCGTCTGTTTCGGCGGGGCAGAGAGGTCTATGTCATAGGGGTCAAAGTCTTTTCCGAAGACCTCGCTTGCCGCCGCGTCTCGTCCGTCTCCGTCCGTGACGGGTGTCGCCTCGGCTTCCGGCTCTATTATGATGTCCGCGGGTCCATCGTGTGAGCGCTCCTCTTCCGCGGCGCCGTCGGTACCTATTCCGTAATCGGTCTCGACCCGGCGCGGCGGACGGTTCTCGCCTCCGACCTCGCTTTTCGGGTATACCGTGTCATGGAGCGTCGGGTGTGCCTCTATGCTCTCGTCGTCGCGCGACTCCTTTATGTTGAGAGACGGGATCTCGAGCTCCTGCATGCCGTTATCGACCGCGAAAAACTCATCTTCGTACAGGTTTTCGTTCTTTTCGTCTTCGGCGCGCTTCGTCTTCTCGGCACTCTTTTCCTTGGAGCGACGGACAAGCTTTTTTATGCCTTTTTCAATGAGAGCGAAAAATCCGACTATGAGAGAGAGGAGGGAGAGCCCCGCGCGCTTCAGCGAACTGTTTTTTCCGGAGAAGCAGTACGCGACATAGAGGGCTGCCACGGCTACTGCGAGGATTATCATTCCGACGGTGCCTATGACGCGCAGTATCCCATATGCCACGACTCCGCCGATGAATCCGCCGCCGACGCAGCTTTTACCGGCTTCGTAGAAGTCGCGGGGGGTGAATACCGGCTCGGTACCGATGACAGTGAATGTGTGCGCAAGCGCGGCGACGAGCACGAGCGTTACAACCGTGAATATTACCCGGGTTATGACGCGGTGCGTCCCGGAGTCGGAGGGGTAGAAAATCGCATGAATTGCGAGAAGCAGTGGAATACCGTAAGCCGCCCATGAGAACAGCCCGGTGAGAAATCCGGCAATGGCTTGTCCGAGGGTCCCCGTGTTCTGCGTTATGAAGCACAGTGCGATGAATACCGAGAATGCGAAAAGAATTATAGGAATCGCGCGGCGAAAGCCGGTGAGCCCCGCATATCCGCCCGCTGCCTGTTTCTTGCTTTTATTATCAGCCATTTCTGACACTCCTTGATTGCAGTAATAATATCACACATAATATGATAGCAAAAACGCGAAAAAAAAACAAGACCCAACCGAAAAAAAGTCGCGCGCGCGTACTGTTTTTCGTACGCCGGGCGCGGGAACAATAAATATTTATCTCCGACCTTGACAAAGCGGCATATTTCTGCTACAATCGGTATTTGGTAAAATATATTTATGTGAGGCAACCTTATGTACCTTTATAACTCGCTGACAAGAACGCGTGAGCTGTTTACACCCCGTGAGCCGGGAAAAGTGTCAATGTATACTTGCGGACCTACGGTGTATCACTATGCGCATGTCGGTAACCTCCGCTCCTACATAATGGAGGATGTGCTTGAAAAATACCTGCGCTACTCGGGATATGATGTAAAGCGCGTTATGAATATCACCGATGTCGGTCACCTGACGAGCGACGCGGACACCGGAGAGGACAAAATGCTCAAAGGTGCAAAGCGCGAGCATAAGTCCGTAATGCAGATAGCCGAGTTCTACACGAACGCGTTTTTTGAGGATTGCAGGAGACTCAATATAAAAAGACCGGACTATGTTCAGCCTGCTACCGGGTGCATTGCGGAATTTATAAAGATGATAGAGACCCTTCTTGAAAAGGGATATGCATACCATGCCGGCGGAAACATATATTTTGACACCTCGAAGCTTGATAAATACTATGTTTTCGGCGGGTTT
The DNA here is from genome assembly GCA_937914815.1 of uncultured Clostridia bacterium. GTDB lineage: Bacteria > Bacillota > Clostridia > Oscillospirales > CAG-272 > UBA1740. Next base: position 3,952 of record CALDMI010000085.1, on the reverse strand, counting down.
ACCGAGGAGGACCTTGCCGTCGGCGTCCGCGATACGGTAGAGGAGGACAGCAATAAGCGCAACAAGGCGGATTTCGTCCTCTGGTTTACGAAGTCGAAGTTCGATTCGCAGGAGCTGAAATGGGATTCTCCGTTCGGCGTCGGCTATCCAGGCTGGCATATCGAGTGCTCCTGCATAGCCGAGAAGTACTGCGGCGAGTATCTCGATATTCACTGTGGCGGTATAGACAATGTGTTCCCTCATCATACAAATGAGATAGCACAGAGCGAGTCTGCATTCGGGCATGAGTGGTGCCATTACTGGTTCCATGTCCACCACCTCAATACAGAGGGCGGGAAGATGAGCAAGTCGAAAGGGGATATACTCACCGTCTCGGTCCTTGAATCGAAAGGGTATGACCCGCTTGTTTACCGCTTCTTCTGCCTGCAGTCGCATTATCGCAAGAATTTGCTCTTCTCGTGGGATAATCTTGATAACGCGAAGAACGCGTACTCTAAGCTCGTTGCCCGCATAGCACAGCTTAACCCTGCGGACGGGGAAGCGGACTCCGCCGCATTTGCGGAGGGGCGTCGCCCGTTTACAGAGGCGCTTGACAATGACCTGAATACCTCGCTTGCCATAACGGCGGTGTATGATGTATTCAAACTTAAAACAAACGACGCGACAAAGCTTGCCCTGATAGCCGACTTTGACCGCGTTCTCGGTCTTGACCTTATAGGGCATGCCGAGGCTGTCCGGAAAAATGACGGGACAGAGGACAGCGGGGCGGACCCCGAGCTTGACGCATATGTGAAGTCCATGATAGAGGCGCGCCGTGCCGCAAAGGCAGAGCGCAATTATGCGGAGGCTGACAGAATAAGGGCAGAGCTTGCAGAGCGCGGCGTCACGCTCATTGATACCAAGGAAGGCACGACTTATACCGTATCAAAATAAAAAAATACGGAAAATGGCAGAGCCGAAAAACGGCTCTGCCACAATATATATTCGGATAATTCACAAACAGAGGTCTTTTGAAATGTACAGCACTGCGAAAGCAAATGCCGCATATCTGCGCGGCGATTACGCCGCCGCGGCACAGATGTATCTTGACGGCGCGCGCGACGGGATAGCCGATGCGGCGTTCAATTACGGATATTGTCTTTACCGCGGGATAGGTGTTGCATGTGATATGCATGAGGCGAAGAGCTTTTTCTCTTTTGCCCGCGATGTCGAGGGCGGTGACGCGGAATATAATCTCGGCATGCTTTATATGCGGGGCGAGGGGGTCGCAAAGGACTATCGCCGGGCATATGAGCATATCCGCGCGGCGGCTGATTCGGGGTGCATAGAGGCACAGCTTTATCTCGGCATGGCTTTTACCACCGGGTGCATGATAGAGCCGGACATAGCCTTTATATCGCGTATTCCTTATCATAAGCCCGAGTACAGAAAAGACGAAAATCTGATAGACGGATACATAGATCCTGATGTGGCAGAGCAGGACGAGGCGGCGCGCTTTTCGGTAATTCACGCCGACGGGCGCGAGGCGTTTGACTGGTTCCGCACCGCCGCATACCATGCTCCTGAATATGTCGACGACCTTGTGGCAAAGGGGAAGTATCTGTATGCAAAATGCCACATTGACGGTCTCGGCATAGACGCGGATATAAAGCGCGGTGCATATCTTATGCTCATGGCAGGGCGGAGCGGATCGGAGGACGCCGTGGCTTACCTTGAGGCAAACGGCGTTCGCACCGATATGTACCTCTCATCCGGCAGAGGCGGACGCGGAGATAAGTGATTTTAATACCGTCAGAGAAGAATACAGATGAGCCCGTTTGACCCCTCGTTGATAATCTTCTCAAGTGTCTGCCCCATTTTTTCTCTCGATTCATCCGGCATGTGCGCGAGTTTTGCGTGCATGCCGTCATTTATTAAATCGTAGAGTGAACGACCGAACATGTTTGATTGCCATACCTTTTTCGGGTCGGCTTCAAATTCGCCGATAAGGTATTTTGCGACCTCCTCGGACTGCTCCTGTGTCCCGACAACAGGACTGAAGTCGGCGACTATCCCGGCTTTTATCATGTGTATGGAGTCGGCTCTTGCCGTGACCTTGACGCCCCAGCCGCCGGGCTGCTTCACGAGCTCCGGCTCCTCGAGCTCGACCTCGCCCGGCTCCGGCATTACTATTCCGTACCCGCGCTCGCGCACATCGCGGAGCGCGTCGGCAACCTTTTCGTATTCCCGAGCCTCACCGGAGAGTTTCACAATGCATTGTAAGAGTTCCGCATCATTCCCGACGGTGAGCCCGGTCATCTCGCTGACAACCCCATAAAATTCGCTTCTCGGGACGGGGAGCGTAAATATCGCGGTTCCGTCTCCGGCGTCGACGCTTACCTTTTCTATACCCTCGGTTTCGGAGAGGGCTTTTTCTATATCGCAGAACCGCTCGGTTTTATCAGAAAAATCGCTTATCCGTGCGATAGCCTCGCGATAGAGCCGGTGCTCCTCCGGCAGCACGGTTATCCACTCCGGGAGCCGGAATATCTCCTCCCTGACAGGGAACTCCGATAGCACGAGCGCGAGTATCTCGCGCACATCTTCACAGTCGATTTTTGTGCAGTCGACGAGTGCTACCGGGACTTCGTATTTTTCTTCGAGCGAGGCGGCGAGCCGCTTTGTCTCCTCGTTCCCGGGGGTTGCTGAATTAAGTATTATCGCGTACGGCTTGTCGATTTCCGACAGTTCTTTTGCGACGCGCTCCTCGGCGGGAATGTAGCTCTCGCGGGGAATGTCGGTAAAGCTCCCGTCGGTAGTAACGAGTATTCCTATTGTGGAGTGATCTCCGATGACCTTCCCGGTGCCTATCTCTGCCGCCTCGGCGAACGGCATCGCCTCGTCAGACCACGGGGTCTTGACCATTCGTACATCCTCACCCTCCATGGCGCCGAGCGCGCCGTCAACCATATATCCGACGCAGTCGATCATTTTGACATTGAACTCCGTCCCGTCCCCGAGCTTTATACGCACGGATTCGTCGGGGACAAATTTTGGCTCCGTCGTCATAATGGTTTTTCCGGTGGCGCTCTGTGGGAGCTCGTCGGTTGTGCGTCGTATTCGTTTTCGATATTCGGCAGAACCGCACATTCAAGAAATCTGTGTATAAAAGTTGATTTTCCTGTCCTGACCGGTCCGACAACTCCGATGTAGATGTCGCCCCCGGTGCGTTTCGCAATATCGCGATAAATAGAATTGTCAGCCATATCTGTTTCCTCCGAAAAAGCATTTTCAGTCTATGATATGCATGGCATGACCCGATTATTACAGGCAAAACGCAGCGTCCCGCAGTTGTTTTTAACAGAAAAACGCCCCGGAATTCCGGGGCGTCAGCGTCAGAATATCTTTTCAGGCGAGTGCACTTTGGATAATTCCGACGGCGAATTGTATGACGGCGAGCACCGTAAATGCGATAACACCGACATTTTTCATAATGGCGACTCTGCAATCCGGGGCAGATAGCTCGAGGAGGTCGGAGCCGGGTTTCCTGAATATCCTGCTCCGCCACCTGATAAGCATTACAAAACCGAATATCGCCGTTCCGTAATTAACCATAATGTAGAAGAGAATTGTCAGTACGCTTCCGGCAAGGACGGCAGAGTCGCATTTTTCGCCCGCCTCAATAAGCTTTAAGCACTCGTCGTAATTGTTGTAGGCGCGCATTACGAAAATAGAGACAACCGAGCCGAAGAAATTTATAAGCGCGTGCATGACATAAGAGTATGCGATGTTCCGCGTCTTTGAGTATATTGTCGCTAAGACAATTCCGAGGAGAAAAGCGTAGAAGAATTGATAGAAATTCCCGTGGAAGAGCCCGAATGCAAGAGCGGAGGTTATGATGGCTGCCCCCTCGTTATAAAAACCGAGCTTATCTATGAAAAACTTGCGGTAGAGGAGCTCCTCGACGAGCGGC
>CALDMI010000084.1 GCA_937914815.1 uncultured Clostridia bacterium | reverse complement strand
TTTTCTTCGCGGAACACCTCCGGCGACCTTCACGCGCCTCCCGTCGGGCTCTCACCGTCCGCCCGCTCTCTGCACAGGAAAGCACCCGCTACTCCTCCGGATACATTGCTATTCTATCACACGCGCGCGTCTTTGTCAAGACCCGCAAAAAGACTTTATATCACCGGTATCCCGGGAATATAACCTTAGTCTCGGTATACATGCTGTTATACGCCTCGCACAGAAGATCCTCGACATCAACCTTAGCGAGCTCGCGCTCTACGTCCTCGCGCCGCGGCTGTGTCCTCGGGTGGCGGGGGGTGAAAACCGTGCAACAGTCCTCGAACGGAAGTATCGATGTGTCGTAGGTGTCGTACTTTCTCGCGTACTCGATTATCTCGGTCTTGTCAAGCCCTATGCAGGGGCGGAAGATCGGGAGCCCGACGTAGCTGTTCGTCACCTCTATTGCCGCGAGGGTCTGGGAGGCGACCTGCCCGAGGCTCTCGCCGGTTATAAGCGCGGAGCAGTTATACTCCCCCGCACAGCTGGCGGCAAGCCACATCATGAATACGCGCAGGAGAATTGTGAAGTAGTCCTCGTCGCACTTATCGCGCAGCTCCTCCTGTATATGAGTCAAAGATATTACGTGGACATGTATGCGCGACGCATAGGCGCACATCTTCTGTGCAAGGCTCATGACCTTTTCCTTTGCCCTCTCGGAGGTATACGGGAAGGACTCGAAATGCAGCGCCTCTATCTCCATTCCCCGTTTTGCCATCATGAGCCCCGCGACCGGTGAATCTATACCGCCGGAGAGGAGGAGCAGACCGCGCCCGGAGGTCCGGATCGGGAGTCCGCCGGCGCCGCTCTCCTGCCCTGCTCTTATATACGCGTGCTCGTCTCTGACCTCGACCGTAACGACGACCTCGGGGTTATGGACATCGACGCGCAGGTTCGGCATCAGCGAGAGAAGCTTTCCGCCGAGGGTGGCAGAGATCTCCGGAGACGTCAGGGGAAAGCGCTTATCGGAGCGGCGGGCGTCCACCTTGAAGGTGCGCACACCCGAGAGGCGGCGCGGCAGATATTCCTCCGCCACGCGGAGTATCGAGTCCATGTTCTTCTCGCACACGGCGGCGCGGTTTACGGCGACGATACCGAATATCCGCTTTGCCTCCTCGTACATTCCCTCCGTGTCGCAGGCTATGCC
>CALDMI010000083.1 GCA_937914815.1 uncultured Clostridia bacterium | reverse complement strand
AAGCTGACGCGTCTGCCGGAAGAATCGGTCAAAATACCGTCGTCGGTTATCTGCAAAAGAATATTCAGTACATCCGGATGAGCTTTTTCTATTTCGTCAAAGAGAATAACCGAAAACGGGCGTCGCCGAACCTTTTCCGTAAGGCTGCCTCCCTCTCCGTAGCCGACATATCCCGGGGGAGAGCCTATCAGCTTTGATACGGAGTGCATTTCCATGAACTCGGACATGTCGTATCGGATGAGATTATCTTCGCCGGCAAAGAAGACCGCCGCCGTCGCCTTTGCGAGTTCGGTTTTGCCGACTCCGCTTTGTCCTATGAACATAAAAACACCGCTGGGGCGTCGTGCATCAGTTATTCCCATGCGCTGGCGTAGGAGGGCGTCGGTAATTTTTCTCACTGCGGTCGGCTGTCCGATTACGCGGCGCTCGAGCTCTTTCTCCGGATTTTTCGGTATATCGTTGCAGAGTCCGTTTATCGGTATTCCGGTAATCTCCGTTACTATCTGCTTTATTGAATTTTCATCAACCGTACGGCTCTGCCGGCTGCCATTTTGTCCATTGCTTTCTATTTCGCTACGATAGAGCAGTTCTTTGTTGTGAAGCTCCAATGCGAGAGAATAATTCTGCGATTTTATCGCATCCTCTTTCTCTCTGACGGTCTGCTTTAATTTTTCGCGAGTTTTCTGAATTTCAGAAGTGCCTGAGCTGCAGGTAACACGCGATTTTGCACACGCTTCATCCATAAGGTCAATCGCTTTGTCAGGCAGATGCCGGTCGCGGATATATCTTTTTGAAAGTGAGGCACAGGCGGTCAGTGCATCGTCCGTTATCCTGAGACCGTGATGTTTTTCGTATCTCGGACGAACTCCGCGAAGTATACGGAGCGTTTCCTCCACATCCGGCTCTTTGATTTCCACAGGCTGAAATCTGCGCTCAAGCGCGGCGTCCTTTTCAATATATCTGCGGTATTCATCGGTTGTGGTAGCACCGATAAGCTGTATCTGTGCGCGTGAGAGCTGCGGCTTCAGGATGTTTGCGGCGTCTATCGCTCCCTCAGCCGAGCCCGCGCCGACTATTGTGTGTATCTCATCTATAAAAAGAATTACATTTTTGTTCTTTGCGGCTTCTCTTATGAGCGCTTTTATCCGCTCCTCAAAATCTCCACGGTATTTTGCTCCGGCTACCATGGATGTAAGGTCGACGGAGAATATGATTTTTTCCGCGAGCGCCTCCGGTACATTGCCGACGACTATCTGTGATGCGAGCCCTTCAACGATTGCCGTTTTACCAACTCCCGCTTCGCCTATGAGGCAGGGGTTGTTTTTTGTTTTTCTGCAAAGGGTACGGATTATGCGCTCGGTCTCATGTTCGCGACCTATGACAGGGTCGTATTTTCCGCCCGCAGCGGCGGCGTTCATGTTAAAGCCGTATTGCGTGAGCGTCGGCATGACCTCCGTGAGTGGCTTTATAAGCTCGGAATTCCTCGCCGCAGTGCGCAGAAAAACCACTGTATCATCCTTGATCGCCTGCGGATCGCATCCGATGTAGCCGAGTACTTTTACAGCCACACAGTCGCGCTCTTCCGTAAGGGAGAGAAGTATGTGCTCCGTACCTATCCGCGTTGCCCCGTATTTTAACGAGTTGCGGTACGCGGCTTCGACGACTTTTCTGCATCTCGGCGTCATGTCCTTCGGAGTAAGGCGACTTCTTATCCCCGTCCCGGAATAGTCACGCACGGCGGCGTCGACCTTTTCCCGCGTCACGGAATTTCGCGCGAGCAGCACACCGGCACAGCAGCCATTGTCGGCAAGCAATGCGAGAAGCAGATGCTCGGTACCTATATATGTGTGTCCGTACTTCTCGGCTATTCCGACCGCACCGTTCAGTGCTTTTTCGGCTCTCTCTGTAAATTTATCGCTCATACCGCATCTCTCTTTCCGGCGTTTGTAATTACGCGAGAAAATTATTGCCGGTGCGTGCACCGTTTAA
>CALDMI010000082.1 GCA_937914815.1 uncultured Clostridia bacterium | reverse complement strand
TTCTACTCAATTATTTTTTTACTTCGCCGGTCTCACATCATTGACAAATGCACAGAAAAAGAGTTTTTTTTTTGCAAATCCTATTGCAAAATCCGGATTTTTATGATAGAATAATGTGGTAGGGTTCATACGGACAGGTTGCCTCGGGTTCTCTACACGGTATTATATGGACAGGTATCGAAGTGGTCATAACGGCCCTGACTCGAAATCAGGTAGCCCTCACGGGCTCGTGGGTTCGAATCCCACCCTGTCCGCCAGAGCGGGCTGTTGCATTTTTATTGCGACAGCCCTTTTATTATAACCGTCGGAGGAGAACTGCAATGAGAATTTCATCAAAGGGACGGTATGCCCTCCGTATGCTGCTCGACCTTACGGAGCACAGAAACTGCGGGTGCATTGCCTTAAAGGATATTGCCGACCGGCAGGGGATATCGAAAAAGTATCTTGAACAGATAATCCCGACATTCACAAAGTCCGGCATACTGAAAACCGTGCGCGGTCCGCAGGGGGGCTATCAGCTCGCAAAATCGCCGGACAAATGCACCGTCGGCGACATACTCCGACTGACAGAGGGACCGCTCTTCCCCGCTTCATCCTCCGATGATGTGACCGACGACGCGGGCGAGGATTTTGCCGTTTTGTCTGTATGGCAGGGGCTCAGCGATGTTGTTACGGAATATCTTGACGGCATTACATTACAGGACATAATGGACAAGCGCGGGGAGCAGACCGCAAACGACTACATAATATGACACGAAAGCGCCGGAGAAGCAACAGACCTCTCCGGCGCCGTATTTTATTTATCGCATCATTCCGCTCATTCGGTAAACATGGGGGTCGACAGATATCTCTCACCGGTATCCGGAAGAAGGGCGACTATAATCTTCCCCTTATTCTCCGGGCGTCTCGCAAGCTCTGCGGCAGCGAAAACCGCGGCGCCGGACGAAATTCCGACGAGGAGCCCCTCCCTCCTTGCGAGCGTCCTGCCGGTCTCAAAGGCGTCCTCGTTTTCAACGGTGATTATTTCATCGTATATCTTCGTGTTCAGGGTATCCGGAACAAATCCGGCGCCTATTCCCTGAATTTTATGCGGTCCGGGCGTGCCCTTTGAGAGTACCGGCGAGCCCGCGGGCTCGACAGCGACGACCTTTACGCCGGGGTTCCTGCTCTTCAGATATCCTCCGACGCCGGAGAGGGTGCCGCCTGTGCCGACCCCGGCGACGAATATATCCACCTTACCGTCGGTATCATTCCATATCTCGGGTCCTGTGGTACGGAAATGCGCCTCCGGATTTGCCATGTTGGTAAACTGGCTCGGAATAAAGCTGCCCGGGGTCTCGTCGGCGAGCTCCTGCGCCTTTGCGATTGCTCCCTTCATTCCCTTTGCGCCCTCGGTCAGGACTATGCTTGCGCCGTATGCCTTCAGAAGATTTCTTCTCTCGACGCTCATTGTCTCCGGCATTGTAAGGATAACCTTATACCCTCTCGACGCGGCGACGGCGGCGAGACCTATGCCGGTGTTTCCGCTCGTCGGCTCTATGATAACCGCGCCGGGCTTCAGAAGTCCCTTACTCTCCGCATCGTCAAGCATTGCCTTTGCTATTCTGTCCTTGACACTCCCTGCCGGATTGAAATACTCGAGCTTTCCGTACACATCCGCTCCGAGTTTATGGTCGTTTATATAATTTGTGAGCTTCATCAGCGGTGTGCCGCCTATGAGGTCTGTAATTCTGTCATATGTTTTCATGATTATTATCTCCTTATCTTGCTTTTATTTTATGATTTACGGACTTATTGTTTTTCGATTACCATTGTGTCAACATCGGAAATCCTTGTGAAGCCGTCTCATTTTTTCGTCTCCTGCTTATTAGCCGATATAACCTATCGGCTTTGTAGGCATTATAGCATATACGACTCCGTTTGTCAAGTGCAGCGGGAAAAATATACGAAAAAATAAAACCGGCTGTCGCAAAGAGGGCGAGCCCCAATCTGCAACAGCCGTTATAGCAAGATTATTTTTTCGTATTGCTTTTTTTCGGAGGAGTCACCCGCTCGAGAACGGAGACAACAGCGCAGAAATTCTCGTCGTCCGGGTCTATCGCGTAATGCTCCTTTGCACCGTCGTACGGATACCCCCGCTGTGCCGATGTGCCGAGTATTTCCGTGGTTTCCGGCAGAATTTTCACGAAAACGGTATTGTCGCAGACAAGAAGAACCGGCTTATCATTTACATAAACCATATATTCGCCGAACATCTTCCTGTACACGGCATCGCCGATATCACCCATTCTGCCGATAACGTATTCTATAAAATCCTTTGATGTTGCCACAGGCTGTCAATCCCGCCTCTCTCTGTCACGATGTGAAAGTGAGAGTGAACTTTCCTTCCTTTACTCTCTTCCTGAGGTGTATGCGCCAGAGGGTCTCGCCCTTCCAGTTTCTCTTCATTCTGTCGTCGTTCACCGGGAACTCCTCCACCTCTATTGCGAGCGAGGGGTCAAAGGTCATGGTGACACCCTCCGGCAATGCGACGGAGTTTCCGTTTACGGTCGGTGCCGCGCAGGTCATGATATGGAAGTCTACCTCTTTTTCGCTGTCTAGGGAAAGCGTGTCGGTGACGGTCACGGTGCCGCCGGAGAGCACGCCGGAACGGACATAGGAGATTATGCCCGCCTCCTCCGGGTAGGCTCCGCGGAGCTCCTCGCTGAGTTCTCCTGTCTCCTCGTTATATTTCTCGTCGGATGCGCGGAAGTTTCTGCCCTGCCGCTCTGCCACGCCGCCGATGTCCGGAAGGTTATGGTAAGAGGACTGCATGAACCAAAGCTTATATCTGTCCGGGGAGAAGGTCTGTCTTGTGTAGGTGCCGACACCGGTATCTATTACAACCGGGTTTCCGTTACGGTAGATTATAAAGTTACCTATATCATTATGGTTATGGCTCTCGTCGTTGTGCCCGCCCTTCATGGCAAGGAACATACCGACGGCGGAGTCAGAACTCTCGCGGGCGGTCATAACGCCGAGCCCTGAAAGATATGCCTTTGTCCTGACATGGCACTCCGGCTTCGTTTTTACCGCCGGGGTCATAAGGTTGCGGAGAACGCGGTACATATGCGACTGATTGAAGAAGAACGCGCCGGTATACGAATATCCGTCGCCGAGCGAGCAGAGAGACTCAGACCCGCATTTCTCACCCCAGCGGCGAAGCAGCGCCCCGTCCATATGGCAGAACGGGTCATTATCCGCGAAGTTCACCGCGCGGTCACCGTTTATATTGACGACGACAGCGTACTCGCCTATTTTGCGGACCGCGGGGTCATCATAGAGCGACGCCCTGCCGCCTGTAAGGTCATATATAAGCTCAAGACAGTCGAAGAACGACGCGCCGGCGGCGCCGAAATATCCGGGTCCCTCGTCGCACCCGCCGTCCTCCGGGTAATTCATTATCCAGTTATCAAGATAACGCATGGCGCGGGTAAGGAACGCATCTCTGCGGTAGCTGTCACGGACAGTAAGCCCCATGACAAGAAGAGCATTTGAAATTATCCACGGGTTCCAGTTATTGACTATTCTTCTGCTGTTGCCCGTCCACCAGAAATCACTGACGAGGAACGGGGTTACAAGGCGCTTATCAAGCGTCCAGAGGATTTTTTCACATATAGCGGGAGATATTGTGTCGAGCGCGTCGTGGCAGAGGTAATACGCCATGGCGAGGTCGGCAGAGGTCGTCGCGCCGAAGAGCGCAATGCCATGCATACGGTCGCCGAAGACCTTCGGCACACCGGGCTCGCCGTACAGCGGGTTCAGATAGGAATGTGCGGGGAGGAGCCATGTGCTCTCCTCAAGTATCGCCCAGATGACATCCGCAAGCTTTTCGGTAAATCTGCCCTTCCCCTCATAGCTCTCCGCATACATCAGAGCTATCAGCATATCGCGGCGGATAAAATAAAGCCGCTGGAAGTTCTCACGGTTGCCGTTTATCGAAAACTCACGGTACAGGGACAGCGGGAGAAACGGAATATCCTGCGTGAGCGCGCGCTCCGCCTTTTCCGTCACCGTTTTCATTTTTTCGGGGTCGAGAGTTATTTTTCCGACATCCGACGCAAGGTGAAAATCGTCGTACGGGAGCGCGGGCGTCCCGTAAAGTCCGTGCTTTTCAAAAATTCTGTCCATAATTTTTCCCTCTCTTATTCTTTATCGAGGAATACTTCTTTTACTGCATCAAGATAGCCGTAGCCGTTCAGATCGTCAGGGAGAAGATACGACCCCTCTGTCCATTCGTTCCAGCTGTTCACCGTGACTATCGGTGAATTATGCTCCTCGGCATACTTTTTCGCGTCGCCGAGGAGGATTTTGAAGTTCTCCGGCGTGTTGTCCGTCAGAATATCCGGGCGGAGCTTTTTGAAGCGCGGGTTATTGTCCCAGCCTATCGAGACATGCGGATAATACGGGGTATCGGTCATAGATGTGAGCCGCGCCCACTCGTCAAGGACATCACCGCGCACAGTGAGATAATCTCTTCCCACATCGGTGAAATGCACGAACTGATAGTGCGTCATTGAGGAGAACGGGAATTTCCCGAGGTATTTATCGTCTCCGCGCCCGGTATCGATACCGGTGAGATTCTTCTCGGTCCCCTTCTGATGTATCAGCTGTATATGTACACCGGGGAGTCCGCGGCGCACCGCCTCATCATTCAGCCACTCCATAGCCTCGCGCGCGGCGGGAACGGAGCCGAAGCCGTCGATAAAGTTCTGAAGGTCGTATATCGCGACCACCGGCTTGCCGTCTATCCTGTAATAGTTATCAAGGAAGAAGTACTTTGTGAACCATCTGTCCGCGATACGGCGGAAGGACTCCGGGAACACCTTCCCCTGCCATATTATATTCTCCGGGAGGTCGGATATTCTCCTGTCCCAGAGGTTGTTGGCATTGTGATTTGCCCACATGAGATAAAACTTCATCTTC
>CALDMI010000081.1 GCA_937914815.1 uncultured Clostridia bacterium | reverse complement strand
ATATACGGCTTTCGCAAGGATTACCGACCCTCGGCGCTGCGCTACGCTCTTTGCATTTTCCGACGGACGAAGCCGGGATAAGCTCCGGATATTCCCGGATTGGATTTGATGAAATGTTCGAGTTTGCGCTCGGGATATCAATGTCCGCGCATGAAAAGCGCTTGCTCACAGCGACGCCCTTTGAGCCGACGGACATAACCCCGCTTCTGAAACTGCTCCCTTATGAGCTGACAACGGCGCAAAAGCACGCGGTTAATGATATATACAGAGATACGGTACGGAAAGGCGATGCCTCCCGTATTCCCCCGATGACAAGAATACTCATAGGCGATGTCGGCTCCGGAAAAACAATCTGCGCCCTGATAGCAATATACCTCGCCGCAAAATCCGGTCATCAGTCCGCGCTGATGGTTCCGACGGAAATTCTCGCAAGACAGCATTATAAGGATATATGCGCCCTGCTCGGAGGGCTCGGGATAAAATCGGAGCTGCTGATAGGCTCAACACCGAAAAAAAAGAGACAGCAAATACTCGCCGACGCGGAAAGCGGTCTATGCGATGTAGTCGTCGGAACACATGCCGTAATATCGGAAGGTGTTAATTTTTCCGACCTTGCACTTGTAATCACCGACGAGCAGCACCGTTTCGGTGTCATGCAACGGGCGGCGCTCAAGGACAAGTCAACCTCTGCACACCTGCTCGTCATGAGCGCTACCCCGATTCCCCGTACACTCGCGCTCGCTATGTATGGCGACCTCGATATATCCGAGATCAACGAAATGCCGAAGGGCAGGCAGCGCGTCGACACATTTGTTGTCAACGAAAGCTATCGCGGACGACTGAACGGTTTTATCAAAAAAACGGTGAGTGATGGCGGACAATGCTACATCGTCTGTCCGTCAATAGATGAGCCGAAAACCGAAAATATAATGGAACCTACCTCGGGTTACAAACTGACACCCGTTTCGTCACTCAATCTCAAAAGTGCGCTGAAATATACCGAAACGCTCCGCGCAGAGCTCCCCGACCTTCGGATTTCCTGCCTGCACGGGAAGATGAAAACAAAAGAAAAAAACGACATTATGGAGAGCTTTGTAAGAGGTGACACCGATATCCTCGTTTCGACTACCGTTATAGAGGTCGGCGTCAATGTTCCAAACGCCTCACTCATGGTAATTGAAAATGCAGAGCGCTTCGGTCTCTCACAGCTCCACCAGCTCCGCGGCAGGGTCGGCAGAGGCAATCGCAAGTCTTATTGTATACTTGTCTCCGACTCTAAGGGCGATGCTGCGCGGGAGCGCCTCGACGTCATGCGCACGGTCTACGACGGCGCAAAAATTGCGGAACGGGATCTGATGCTACGCGGTCCGGGAGACTTTTTTCCTCAAAACAGTGGTGATACAATAAGGCAGAGCGGCGGATTTGAGTTCAACGCCGCCAGAATGTGCAACGACACCGACCTAATGAACAGAGCCTTTTCCTGTGCAAAAGCGCTTATGAAAAAAGACCCCGGGCTTCGTGAACCGGAGCACGCGCCGCTACGCGAAAAGATGAAGAAAATACTTGATATCGATTTGTCTACGATATCCTGATACTACATGGAGAAGAAATGAAACAATCACCTCTTGCAGACAGAATGCGCCCAAGGACCTTTGACGAGGTTTGCGGGCAGACGCATCTTGTGGGAAAGAACGGAATACTCCGCCGTCTCGTCGAAAACAACCGTATACCGAATATGATATTTTACGGTCCTCCCGGAACGGGAAAAACGACGGTCGCAAATATAATTGCAGAAAGTTCGGGCATGCAGCTATACCGTCTGAATGCAACGACTGCGACGCTCGCGGATGTAAAATCCGTCATCGACTCGACGGACAACATGTTCTCCGACGCCGGAACACTTCTCTATCTTGACGAGATACAATACTTTAACAAGAAGCAACAGCAGTCGCTGCTTGAATTTACGGAAAACGGAAAAATCATACTTATCGCTTCAACCACGGAGAACCCGTATTTCTGTGTCTACAATGCCCTGCTCTCGCGCTCTTCGGTCTTTGAATTCAAATCCGTGACGCCTGATGACTGCGTCCCGACGCTGCGCCGCGCGCTCGGTATTCTGAATGAAGATTTCGGAGAAAAAAAGCAAGCCGATGACAAAACGCTGCGTGCCATTGCGGCATGCTGTGGTGGCGATGTACGCATGAGTATAGGTGCGCTCGAAAACTCATACTATATATCGGGAGATACGATTACAGACGACACGGTATCGTCACTCCTTCCCGGCATTGTCGGGCATTTTGACAGGGATGGCGATGTACACTACGATTATCTCTCCTGTCTGCAAAAGTCTATACGCGGTTCTGATCCTGATGCCGCAGTATTTTATCTTGCTAAAATTCTCGCAAACGGCGACCTTCTCTCCGCCTGCCGCCGGCTTATGGTAATCGCCTCGGAGGACATCGGCTGTGCCTATCCGCTCGCTGCGGCAATAACATACGCCTGCGTGGAGAGTGCAAAGCAGCTGGGACTCCCGGAGGCGGCTATACCGCTCGCTAATGCCACTGTCATGTTGGCGACAGCTCCGAAATCAAACACCGCATATGCCGCATATAATGCCGCCGTGAGTGACGCCTCGTCCGGTCTCGGCGTCACGGTGCCGGAGCATCTTCAAAGTCCGCTCTTCCGCGGATATCTCTATCCTCATGACTATGAATGCGATTATGTAAAGCAGGACTACCTCCCCGCCGATATTCTGAAAAAAGGCGCGAACTATTACAAATTCGGAAGCAACAAAACCGAACAGGCAGCAAAAGCGTATTTTGACTTCATACATGCAAACGGAGGCAAACCGAAAACAAAGGAGTGATTTCAGGTTTTCCCCACATATCAGTCACACGCTTCTTTGTGTATTGACAAAATACTCATTATATGATACAATAATCGGGATAATATCTTACGAGGATATGCACATGATATATCATTTTATCCTGAACCCGAAATCGGGACGCAGCCGCAAGCTGCAGAACCTTGAGGATTCAATAAAGGTCGCCTGCCGTGCGCGGCAGCTGACATACCATATATATTACACAACGCAGGTCGGCGACGCAACAAGCTATGTGCGCTCAATGGTCAACATATCGTCGGAGCGGCAACGGTTCATATGCATTGGTGGCGACGGGACGATAAACGAGATAGTCAACAGTGCCCCCTGCAACCCGAATGTCGAGTTCGGAGTAATTCCGAACGGCTCCGGCAATGATTTTGTCAGAAACTTTTCAAGGCGCGATCTGTTTTCTTCAATAGAGGCGCAGATTGACGGAGAAACCATACCCCTTGACCTTATAAAATGCAACGACACCTATTGTGTGAACATGGTAAACATCGGATTTGACTGCTCTGTTGTCCGGTATGCCGCGGATATGAAAAATGTGAAGCGCATATCCCCCGCACTCTCCTACATTTTCGGAGTTGTCGTTGCCGTGTTCCATAAATTCGGTACAAAAATGCGGCTCATCTACGACGACGGAACAGTTGTCGAGGATATAATGACGCTCACAGCCATAGGTAACGGCAGATTCTGCGGTGGCGGATTTGACGCGGCGCCGATAGCCTATCTGAACGATGGACTCATGGATATCTGTGCCATAAAAAAAGTTTCACGGCTCAAATTCTTCACGCTCGTCGGGAGCTACAAAAAAGGCACTCACCTTCAAAACAAGCGCGCATTGAAGGTAATAGACTATTCACAGCATAAGCATTTCAGAATGGAGTTTGATGCCCCCGTTCCCGTTTGTATAGACGGTGAAATCTCGGGTGCAAAAACCATTGATTTCACTCTAGTACACGACGCATTCAACTTTGTTATTCCCAAAGGCTCGTCCCTGAAATACGACTTCAACGCTAAATTGGATACCGAACACAAATGAGCATTTTTGAAAAGCGCCCGCTCGCTTTTCTTATAGCGGGCACAGCAGCGGGTTTTCTAATATTCACAGGAGCCGGAAGCATCTTAAGGGTGCTTCTTGCTCTTTTTGCATTTTCACTCCTCGTATTCTCAATAGTTCGTTTCGCAAAGCATAAGCCGAACAGCAGGATAATGCTCATCATGTCGGCTTTCGTTCTCCTTTCATTTCTGGTGTCGCATCTGTATTTTGACATGTGGTTCGATTTTGAGAAAAGATTTTCGGAAAGTACAGATGATGCCGGGAATGTTGAGGTTTCCGGCGTGGGTATCGTTACAGAGGAGATATATTTCTCCGACGGATACGGAATATACGAAATCGGAACGCAGAGCGTAAACGGCGCGCCACTCACGAAATACCGTGTATATCTCACAATTAACGGAGCGAGTTCAAATTTTACGCCCGGAGACCGCATCAGCTTTGAGGCAACGGTAGATCCATACAACTCGGGAGATCAGTTATCCACATATTCAAAGGCAAAGGGAATCTCAGCAAATCTGTTGGCTACAGGCGTACCGACGATAACCGAGCACGGCGACCCGCCTCTCGAACACCGGCTCTCGGTGCTGAGAACTTCGTTCACCTCATACTGCACCGGACTGCTCGGCGACGATGCAGGAGGTCTCGTCTCTGCCCTGCTCGTCGGCGACAAGGAGCTACTCCCGGGAAATATACTCACGGATTTTCGCAGAATCGGTGTATCTCATGTACTGGCGCTCAGCGGTATGCACCTCGCGATAATCACAGCCGCGCTTGAAAAGCTGATGACATTTTTAAGAATAAACAAGAAAGCCCGCTCCGCAATAATGATAGTCTGCATTATCGGATACATGGCGATAGTCGGTTTTCCGTCCTCTGTGGTCCGCGCGGGTATCATGCTCATAATTGCCGATCTTCTCTTTCTTGCCGGTGCGCTCCCTGACAGGATAACATCGCTTTTTGTCGCGCTCGCCGTAATAATCGTGGTAAAACCGTTTGCAATATATGACATCGCACTTTGGCTCTCGTTTGGCGCAACTCTCGGTATAATAGTGGCAGCAGGATTTACACCGGAGCGCCGCGGCGGTATAGGCACACGGATTCTGCGCTTCATTGTTACATCTCTTAGTGCAACATTCTTCGCCGTGGCACTGACATTTGCGATAATCTGCGTGACATTCGAGGCAATCTCACTGGCAACTCCGTTTACCTCGCCGCTGTTTTCGCTGGTCGCGGAGATATACATGTACCTCGGCGGGCTCGCTCTTATCTTCGGAAAAATAATTCCGCCGCTCGTGTGGCTTATGCAATGGCTGTATTCCGGAATATTCAAATGTGCCGCTCTGATATCCGGGATTCCCGGGATATATGTAAGCTGTGATTTTGCCGCCGTAAGTATTCTCTGCTTTGTATTCACGACAGCGCTCATTATCTTTCTCGTCTGCAGGATAAAACACAGGAAAATCTATGCTACCGCATTGTCTCTCTTTCTTGTGATGACATTGGTGGTCTCGGCAGTTCTCACAAGGTCTGTTCACCTGAGAAGCTCCGTGATTTATGATCGCTCCGGCAGTGAGGAGCGAATAACACTCATGAGCTCAGGTGAAACTATGGTAATCGACCTTTCGCCGAGAAGAAAATCACAGGCGTATTCGACCGCAAATATTCTATCCGGAGAGCGCATCCCCGACCTTGATTCATATTTTCTGACGACATACGGCGCCGCACTTCCCGATTATTTTGACACTCTGTTCAGACAGATCAAGGTCAGATATGTTTATCTTCCGTTGCCGGAGAATGAAAACGAGGAGGATATATTACTCAAAACTTCGGAGGTCTGTCTGCGGTACGGAACCGATGTCACACTTTATCAACAGGATGAAGCACTCACGCTCGGCGACATCGAGCTGAAGTCGCTGTACCGTTCTTCACTCGGTGACGGGGCGGAGCGTACCATTCTCTCCTTTTCTTACTCCGGACATTCCGTGACATATCTCAGCTCCGGAGTTCTCGATGGCGAGATAACAGAAAAGGCAACCGATGCCATATCCTCATCGGACACGGTCATATTCGGTTGCCATGGTAAAAG
This sequence comes from uncultured Clostridia bacterium, assembly GCA_937914815.1. Taxonomy (GTDB): domain Bacteria; phylum Bacillota; class Clostridia; order Oscillospirales; family CAG-272; genus UBA1740. The sequence goes on along the minus strand of CALDMI010000081.1, from coordinate 1,986 downwards.
TTACAGTGATATTGTTCGATTTGCCGGGACGTATCCGGGTGTCCGCCGTATCATTTTGTCGGGAAATCGCGTGGAAATTCCCGACGAGGTACTTGTATATTACGAGAACAGGGACACCGCAATTGAAATTCTGCCGAAGAAAGTGGTCATAAACTGAAAATTACACATTGAAGAGGAATTCAACGACATCCCCATCCTTCATCACATAGTCTTTTCCCTCGCTGCGGAGGAGTCCTTTTTCTTTGACTTTATTTCTGTCACCCTCGCGTATAAGATCATCAAATGCGACGACCTCCGCACGGATAAATCCGCGCTCAAAATCCGAATGAATCTTTCCCGCCGCCTGTGGCGCCTTTGTCCCGCGCTTTATAGTCCATGCGCGTACTTCTTTAGGTCCGGCTGTCAGGAAGCTTATAAGTCCGAGCAGTGAGTAACTCGATCTTATGAGTTTGTCAAGTCCGCACTCCGTGATACCGAGGTCGGAGAGAAATGCCTCTTTTTCCTCTCCGTCAAGCTCGGAGAGTTCTGCCTCTATCTGTGCGGATATGGCGATTATCTCGCTGTGCTCGCTCTTTGCAAATTCGGCGAGCTTCATGTATCCTGCATTGTCCTTGTATCCCCCGGACACCTCGTCCTCGGAGACATTCGCAACATATATAACCGGCTTCAGAGTCAGGAGCCGGGACTCTTCTATGAGCACAAGTTCCTCATCGGTAAGATTTAGTGAACGGGCACTGCGCCCCTCTTCAAGGCAGGTTTTTACTTTATTCAGCACATCAACCTTTTCAAGCAGTTTCTTATCGCTCCTTGCCGCCTTTACGGTCCTGTCTATTGCGCGCTCTACTATTTCAAGGTCCGAAAGTATCAGCTCAAGGTTAATAGTCTCCACATCACGCATCGGGTCTACTGTGCCGTCAACATGTATGATGTCCCCGTTCTCAAAGCAACGGACGACATGTACTATTGCGTCGACCTCACGGATATTTGAAAGGAACTTATTCCCCAGTCCCTCGCCCTTTGACGCGCCGCGGACAAGTCCGGCGATATCGACAAATTCTATGACTGCGGGTGTGAACTTTTCCGGAGAATACATTTTTGCAAGCGCATCAAGGCGCTTGTCCGGTACGGCGACCACGCCGACATTCGGATCTATCGTACAGAAAGGATAATTCGCAGACTCGGCACCTGCATTTGTGAGTGCGTTAAAAAGCGTGCTCTTCCCAACATTGGGAAGCCCTACAATACCTAATTTCATGTTTACCTCTTATTCCGTTTCGGTTATATATAAAATCCAGCCTGTTAAGTATACCACATCGCACGAAAATATTCAATACTTAAAACCGATTTGACAAAAAACATAAAAATAATATAAAACTTTTTTCTTTGTTCTTGATTTGGAAACAATTATGTTGTATAATTCATTTATGAAGATTAGCAAAACTTTAACAAACTTAACAAATGGAGGATGTAAAAATGGATACCAAACTGCTTGTAATCGATGATGACACCAACATCTGCGAGATGTTAAAGCTCTATTTTGAAAATGAGGGCTATCAGGTCAAAACCTGCAGCGACGGCGTTCAGGGACTGTCGGCTTTCAAGCTCTATGAGCCTGATCTCGTTCTGCTCGATATTATGATGCCGAAAAAGGACGGATGGCAGGTCTGCCGCGAAATCCGCGAAATCTCGTCTAAGCCTGTCATTATGATAACGGCAAAAGGAGAGGTCTTTGATAAGGTGCTCGGTCTTGAGCTCGGTGCAGATGATTTCATTGTTAAGCCTTTTGACATGAAAGAACTCTCGGCGCGGATAAAGGCTGTTCTCCGCAGATATAATGCCCACACAAAAACATCTGACGACGAGGTGGCAAGGTTTGAAAACCTCGAAATAAGTCTTCAGAAATACGAATTACGAATAAACGGCAAGGCTGTTGACATACCGCCGAAGGAACTCGAGCTCCTTTATTTCCTTGCGTCAAACTGCAAC
>CALDMI010000080.1 GCA_937914815.1 uncultured Clostridia bacterium | reverse complement strand
GACAGCCGTCGCGCTCCGGCGACGGGGTCTGCGCTATCAGCTCCCCCGGCAGGTCGTACCAGAAGTCATGCGTGCGAAGGTCTGTATGCGCCCGCTCATTTACGATTTTTTCGTTTACAATTTCCATTTGTGCCTTCCGAACCGCCGCCGCGCGGCGCTCATATAATATTACTGTGCATAAAGTATACTACAAATGCACCGACTTTTCAAGGGCAGACAAGAGATAAAATGAAAAAGAAAGCAATATTCAAGGGTGTTGCCACCGCTCTGGTGACCCCGTTTTACAGGGGCGAGATAGACTATGCGGCGCTCTCCCGCCTTATAGAGCGGCAGATATCCGCCGGTATACCCGCGCTCGTCATAGGGGGAACGACCGGAGAGGCGGCAACGCTCTCCGAGCGGGAGCGCCTCGCGCTCTGGTCCTTTGCCGCCGAGCGTGTCAGCGGGCGGGCAAAGCTCATATTCGGCACCGGCACGAATGATACTAAAAGCACGATAAATTATACACGCCATGCCGCATCCATAGGCTGTGACGCCACCCTCTGCGTCACCCCGTACTACAACAAGGGAACGAAGCGCGGCATAACCGAACACTATCTGCGGGTCGCAGACAGCGCCGATTTGCCAATAATACTTTACAATGTGCCGTCAAGAACCGGCGTAGACCTCACTCTCCCGCAGATAGCCGAGCTCTCGACATGCGAGCGGATAGTCGGAATAAAGGAAGCCTCCGACTCCGCGGAGAAGCTCGCGAAAATATCTGCGCTCGGCGATGCGATGCCGCTCTACGCGGGGTCCGACATTTCAACATATACGGTCCTTGCACTCGGCGGCGCGGGGGTAATATCCGTAATCTCAAATGTTATTCCCGGTATAATGCGCGAGGTATGCGAGAGGTACTTTTCGGGAGATACCGCCGGCTCCCTCGCGCGTCTTCTCGCCGAGGAGAAAAAGATTTCCTCTCTCTTCGCCGAGACCAACCCCGCGCCGATAAAATACCTCATGGGTCGCATGGGGCTCTGTCACCAGGAGATACGCTCCCCGCTGTCTCTGCCGGAGCGGGCAACACGGAAAATGATAGCCGATGTCTGGCGGCTCGGAAAATAGCGGCGAAGTCACAGCTCACATAAAGAGATAAAACGAAAAAGCAGGCTGTCCCCCGGGCTTTTATCCGGGAAACAGCCTGTTCTTTATGTCTTTTCGTTATCTTTGCCGCGTTTATTCAGTCGCCCTTTCGCCGTACCTGTTCTGCCGTCGTCCGATCGTTTTCGCCGTCAGAGCAGCTTTATGTTGTTTGAGCCGACGGTCTCAATATAGAGCGACGGGTCAATGTGCGTAAGCGCCGTGCAGAAGAAGTTCGTCACCGGGTACTCGGTGAAGTAGTGTCCCGCCTCGATAAGATTTATCCCTATCTCCTCGGCGTCCTCCATTATGTGATAGTCGAGCCTGCCGGAAACGAAGGTGTCCGCCCCCGCCTCTATCGCGGCGCGGACATAATCCTTTCCGCTCCCGCCGACGACCGCGACGCGGTGCACGGGATTATAGGCGTCTGCCGACAGGATAGCCGATACCTCAAGCTGGTCCTTCAGCCTGTATGCAAAGTCCTCAAGAGTCATCTCCTCGTCCGTATAGCCTATCCGCCCGAGGCAACCGTCGCCGAACGGGACGGCGTCATGAAGGTCGAGCGCGTCGCAGAGCTGGTCGTTCACTCCGTCCTTCACCTTATCCGCCCTTGTGTGGAATGAAAACACGGAAATTCCGCTCTGAATGAGCTTTATAACCTTTCTTGCGACATTGTTATCGTTATTCACCTGTGCAAGCGGTTTGAATATCAGGGGGTGATGCGCGACGATAAGGTCAAAGCCGCCCTCAACGGCGTAATCCACCACCTGCTCCGTCACATCGAGCGTGACAAGCACCTTTGACACCTCCGCCGTGACATCCGGGGAGCACATCAGCCCGTCGTTATCCCACGGCTCCGAGAGCTCGTGCGGGATACGCGCGCTCATTCTGTCGTACAGTTCCTTTACGGTCATTGAAAACTACCTCTTTCCGATAGATTTTTGCAGACTTATCATTGTTTTTTACCGGATTATATGTGCAATGAAGAAATTTTATCGCAGATTTTTCTCTCGTATGAGCCGTATTCCCCGGCGCTCTCTTTGCCCTCTGCCACGCCGAGAAGCGCGGCGCTGCGGCGCTCGAGAAACAGTCTCTTCGCCGGAGTCATATCACCGGAGAAGAAGCCCGCGCCGAGCTCTGCCGTCAGGTCGTCTATCTCATACGGCACCCCGGTATAAGCGCAGAGCAGCGTCACATAGGCGTGCCCCGCCGCAAGAGAATATTTTTCAGACAATACGGGGTACCCCGCCGCGGCAAGAGCACGGCGAAGATACGCCTGTCTCGTCATCGGCTGAAGTATCAGGTGCACGCCCTCCCGCCTTGTGAGGTCGGAACGGGTGACTATATCGGCTATCATCTCGCCCCCCATGCCGCAGACGGCTATGTCGTCCGGCAGGCAATCCGTAACGGCGTCAAGCCCGTCGGAAAGAACGAATTTCATTCTGTCGCGCACGCCGTACTTCTCCGCGTGCTCCATATGAGAGGGGACCCGGCTTTATATCCGCCGCGACGGCGCGCTCTATCCTGCCGTCGAGCAAAAGAAATGTCGGCAGGTAGGCGTGATCGGTGCCGATATCGGCGAAGAGCGCCCCCTGCCGCACATATTCCGCCGCCGCGGCGAGCCGCCCGTCCAGCGTAAATTTTCTCACTTTTTCGATGAGAAGTACTCATTGAGCCTTGCGACGAGCTCATCCGCGTCCGCCCCGTGGACGGCGCACGCCTCGGCTATCGACTCTCCCCTCGAATGAGGGCAGCCGACGCAATACATGTTTATCTCGAAGAAAAAGCGCGCGGCGTCCATATCAAAGTCTATGACATCGCCGACGAGTGTATCTTTTGTTACAACCATTTCAGAAAAACTCCCTGATTTCCGGCATTCCGGAATTATTTTCTTTATTTTATCACACGGTAAGAAAAAAATCAACAATCTGCGCCTAAAATATATAAAACACGCGAAAGATGGGCGCAGAGAAGAAAAATACGCGCCCGGGGGTTTACATCCGCGCTCCGATATGGTAGAATATACGGAGAGAAATATTCGATAACGGAGATTTATAAATGATAGTTGCACTTGAAGATGCCAAGCGACGGCTCGTCGACATGGAGGGCACGATGCGCGAGCTCGGAAATCAGCTCCGCATTGACGAGGCGCGGGCGCGGGCTGCCGACCTCGAACGCGAGACACTCGTACAGGATTTCTGGGCGGACGCCGAGAAATCATCAAAGAAGCTGCAGGAAATAAAGCAGCTGAAGGACAAGGTCGAGAGCTATGAGCACCTTGTCGCAAAGCTCGAGGACACGCTCACCCTCTGCGAGATGGCGATAGAGGAAAACGACGAGAGCTCTGTCGACGAGGTCGTAAACGACACGGCGTATATAGAGACGGAGGCAGAGCGCAAGCGCATTGAGGTCCTGCTCTCCGGTCCATATGACAAGAACAATGCCATACTCTCATTCCACCCCGGAGCAGGGGGAACCGAGGCACAGGACTGGGCGTCCATGCTCTACCGCCTCTACACCCGGTGGGGCGAGAGCCACGGCTATAACGTAAAGCTCGTCGACTGGCTCGACGGGGACGAGGCGGGGATAAAGTCCGCTACCGTCATGATAGAGGGTCTCAACGCCTACGGATACCTCAAAAGTGAGAACGGCGTTCACCGCCTTGTAAGAGTCTCGCCGTTTGACGCCTCCGGCAGGCGGCACACCTCCTTTGCCTCTGTCGAGGTCATGCCGGAGTTTGACGACGACGACACGATAGTCATACGCGACGAGGATATAGAGGTCACGGCGCACCGCTCCTCCGGCGCGGGCGGACAGCACATAAACAAAACCGACTCGGCAATACGGATAGTCCACAAGCCCACCGGAATAGTCGTCGGCTGTCAGACCGAGCGCTCGCAGCTCCAGAACAAGGAGACCGCCATGAAGATGCTCCGCGCAAAGCTCATGGAGATAAAAATCCGCGAGAAGCTCGACCGCATCGAGGATATACAGGGCAACAAAGCCAACATCGAATGGGGCAGCCAGATACGCAGCTATGTCTTTATGCCCTACACCCTCGTCAAGGATACGAGAACCGGATATGAGGACGGAAACGTCGACGCGGTTATGGACGGCGAGATAGACGGCTTCATAAACGCCTACCTGAAATTCATATCGAAAAAGCCCGAGGAAAACTGATTTTTCCCCGGAAAATACGGGAGCCCGGCATATTCAGCGTGCCGGGCTCTTTTTTTACCCGAGCCACAGACTCCAAAAATCGGGAGCTGCGGCGCGGTGTTTTTTATGTATCTAAGACTTAAATGCAGGCGTAAAAACCGTACACGGGTGCCGCCTTACCAGTTGTTCGGCTCCCCGCAATCGGAGCTGTCGGCAAATCTGTCACCCATGCCGAAATGGACAAGGCAGTACTCGTCATTTGCCGTCCAGTGCGGGAGTACCGAGTGATCCGACTCACCCGCCCCGCGCTTATGTGAGAAGATATTCGACTCACGGTAGAAGGATCCGGGGGAGACGACATACGACTCGCCCGAAAGGTGGAAGGGTCCCTGCATATTGCGGAGATTATTGACGATAAGGAGCTCGAGCGTGTTCTCGCCCTCGTGAAGATAGGGGGATATATCGACGGTGTAGTCGCCCCACATGCGGACGGCGACCTCCTGCCCGTTCACCGTGAGGTGTACGGAATTTATGCCTTTGCCGAAGAGGGAGACCTTACGGCAGAGCTCATCTGCGCCGAGGGTAAATTTCTTTCTGAGCGTAAGCTCGCCCGCAAACTCCGGATAGCCCGAGAAATCAAGCCGCTCGACGTCAACGCTCTTCGGCGAGCGGACTATCTCCGGCTGACCGCGGAAGATATACGCCCTGCGCGATTTTTCGGTTATGTCGTCCGGAAGAGCCACGCCAAAGTCGCCGACAAGATATATCTGCTCTATCTCCCGGTCATAAGAAAGGCTGTTCTTCATTACCTCGCCTATCCATGAGTCGGCTATGAAGTCGTAGCACTCCTTGCTCTGTGAAAGCACTGTGGTGAGCTCTATTTCGTTTACCCCTGTGCGGAGCCTTCCGGCTATGTCAATAAGGCGGAAGGAACTGTCGCGGAAATATCCCGCGTCACGCACCGGAACCTCCTCGCCGTTTATCTTTATACCGAACTCCTCCGGGGTCTCAAGACAGAGATATACGGTCCTCGGAACGTCGCGCACCGACACTCTGTAAAGCTGGCGCAGCTTCACCGGGCGGCGCAGCTCGTTTGCCCGCGGGAGAATATCAAGAACATACATCTCCCGTCCCATGAGCTCCCCGTCAAACCAGCAGTCGCAGGTATCGAGCGTCAGGGAGTTGTATGTCGCGTCCGCGACCTCCCATTCGCCCTCTATCGGCAGGAGCGTGTACGCTTTTTCCGGGATCCTCGGTGCTCTCTCTCCCCCGTCGTCGATAAGCATTACCGACTCGTATTTACCGAGCTTTATATGCCCGTCAAATGGTCTTGTCTCCCCGGTTGAGAGGTCAAGCACAAGGTTTCCGACAGCACATTCACACTCACATTCGTCACCAAAGGTGTTGACGAAATAATGCACATCAAAGCCGTCGTAATGCCTGTATGTATATGTCAGGCAGTTCTCCTGGCAGACGGGATTTGCCGGGTGCTCATCAGCCGAAACTATCTTTCCTCCGGCGCGGCGGAAGTCCTCAAGCAGTCTCTCCGTCGACGGGAGGAGCCCGACATTCTCCGGCACGACCACATAGTCGTATACCATCTCCCCGACGCGAAGGTGTGACCCCTCGACCGTCCCGAGCCTTGCCATCATCTGCTCGTCTCCGAAGTGATAGAGAACATGCTTCCTTTCAAGCGTGCGCACGGTTCCTTTCATAAAGGCGTCGTCTATATCGCGTATTCTGTGGGTTTTCCCGGTGTACTCGTCCTCACAGCCGAGCCGCCATGCCGACCCCTCCGGGTGGATAACAAGCGTCGTCGGGCGCTGTTCTCCCTCCGCAAGGACCTTACCGAGGCGGGCGGCGAAGTCAAAGAATATTTTCGCGTCCCGCCACCACGGCTGCTGATAATAGACTGCCGGCGGGTAGTCGCGCTTTCTTATACCGCGGATCGAATACCCCTCAAGGTGCGTGCAGAGCAGGTTTATACCGTGCACCGCCTGCCACTCGAAAATCCTTTTCAGCTCCGCATGGCTGACATTGTGCCCGCATAGGGCAAACGACTCGGAGAGCACCTGCCGCTTCCCCGTCTGGGCGGCGGCAGAGCCGACCTGCATCGGCGTCGGCGCCTCGTAGACATTCCGGCAGAGCCAGTCCATGCCGGGAATCGTGAAATATTCGTAATTCGGCATTACGGCGCCGGTGTGCAGCATCTGGTCCATGAGAGTCTCCTCAAGGAGCATGTGTCCCGTAAATCCGTAGCCGTGCGCCGTGCACCACTCGTATATCTGCTTTGCGTAACTTTCGGTGAAGAGTTCACCCGCAAGGAGCCAGAAATCGGCGCGCGTCCTCTCCGCGCTCTCGCTGTCGAAGAAGAGGTCGTCTATATGGGCGCATATATCGTAGCCGTACTTTTCCGAAAACTTCTCCGGAATGACAAACGACCACGGTATTCCGTTTCTCGACATCTGCGGCTCGTCGGAGAAAAATCCCACGAAGTCGTGCCCGAATCTCCTGTGATACTCCTCGTATATGTCCTCAATAAAGGTGCGGATAACCTCCTTATCCATTACAT
>CALDMI010000079.1 GCA_937914815.1 uncultured Clostridia bacterium | reverse complement strand
GTATCGGGGAGCCCGCGCTCAAGGTACGGAATTACGGCGTCGTACTGCTTTGCAAGCGCCGTGGCGAAGTACCACGCGCACATCATGCGGACATAGTACTCCTCCGACGAGATAGCGGCGACGCGCTCCGCATACTCCTCCCTGAAATCCCCGCCGTCAAGAAAATACGACATGAGAATACTCACCCCATAGCGGACGGTGTATGTATCGCCGGACGCCATATACCGCTCTGCAAGCGGGAGAAGCCGCAAATCTCCCTTGCGGAAGGCGCGCGGCGAGAGCATATCGCAGGTCGCCCAGTTGTCGACATACGGCAGAAAAGCCGTCAGACGGGCGACCGCGGTATCAAAATCCCCGATAAGCGATATTATCGCGGCATGGAGATTATCTCCGTCGTAGCTCTCGTGCGGGAGGGCGTCGAGATATTCCGCTATATTCTCTCTCGCCGAAAATTCCTTTGCGAGGCTCCGTATAACGGGCATCCTGACGCCTATGACGCGCTCCGGCGCGACGGTAGGCATAAGCTTACACTGGAAGTCGCGGTAGAGCGGGTCTGCCGCTGCGCGGAGTCTGTCATTTATTTCGGTTACGATGCTGTTATCTGCCATTGCGGTACGGCGGCATCAATAAAATGTCGCGACCTCCTGCTCCGGCTTTTCCGCCGGGGTTATCTTTGTCACGGTGAGGACAGGTCCCTCTCCCTGATAGATTTTGGAATACTCGTTATGAAGAACGCCGGTAACGGTAACCCAGTCGCGGGTTTTCAGTTTCAGCTGTCCCATTCCCTTTGCGACGACGCCGCGGTAGGCTATATCAGCCTCACAACAGGTCATGATATGCCTGCCTATGGCGTACTGCCCGGCGGGAAGCGAGCGGTCGAGCGCTACTATCCCCTTGAACTTTACGGTCTTTCCGTCATATTTTTCAAATTCCTCCGACATATCGCGGTAGAAAAGTGCAAAATCGGTGTCCTTTATCTCGATAACCGGGGCGTTTATATCAAACGGGAGCGGATCCTCTATGTCGTCAAACTCTATTTCTCCGGACACATCCTCGTAGCAGATATTCGCCTTTCTCGACACAGCGCGTACGAGCTTATGGAGCGGCATACGGTCGGTCTCCTTTGTCGTTCGGTTAAAAACGACCATTTCGCAGGACGTGAGCTTATCCACAACGAGCTGACGCATATTGGCGTTGTACATTTCAATTGTTGTGGAGTCGACTATAAGTATCTCCTGATAGACCATCCAGTCGTCCGGGAGAGCGTTATAGAATTTATCGAGCATCCACATTCCGTTGTACTCGACGACCACGACATCCGCCTTTGCCCGCTTTTTCATAGCGGAGAGCCTGTCCGGGGTCAGGGCGCCTTCGTCGTCAAAGGACGCGAACGAAACATTATCCGAGAGGGTCGACGGGTCTATCTCCTCCTCGCCCTCCTCACAGGATATTATGAGATACCGACGCTTCCCGTCGTTAAAATTCGGGTCCTGCATGGTTTCCTCAATGAATTTTGTCTTGCCTGCCTCGAGAAAGCCGGTGAAAAGATATACAGGTACATTTTCCATATCAGATTACACCCCGAAAAGCGCCTTTATCTTCTCCTTGTCAAGGCTCGAGCCTATGACGCAGAGTCTGCCGGTCACATCGGCGGAGCCGTAGCGCACGTCGGGCTCACCGGGTACATAATCGAAATGTATCCAGCGACCGTCCTCGCCGGCAACTATTCCCTTTGCGCGGAGGATCATGCCGTACTCCGGGTCCTCGGAGAATTTTTCAAGAGCCTCGTTGAGACCCTCAACCGTGAACTTCTTCACGGTCTCTACGCCCCAGCTCGTGAACACCTCGTCCGCGTCATGTCCGTGGTGATGATGTCCGCAGCAGCACTCGCCGTCATGGTGATGGTGATGTTCATGCTCGTCCTCGTCGTCATCGTCATCATCATCGTCGTGATGATGCCCACAGGAACACTCCCCGTCGTGGTCATGATGGTGGTGCTCATGCTCGTGTTCATGCTCGTCATCATCGTCATCATCGTCATGGTGATGTCCGCAGGAACACTCCTCGTCATGGTCATGGTGGTGATGATGGTGATGCTCCTCCTCGTTTTCCTTTTCGAGGAGCGCAAGGACATCGTCAAGCGTGTTCTTTTTCTCCATTGCCGCAAGAATTGCCTTGCCGTCAAGGAGGGACCACGGAGTGGTTACTATCGCGGCGTTCGGATTATGCTCACGAAGAAGCGCGACAGCCTCCTCTACCTTACTCTCCGGCAGACCGTCGGTATGCGAGAGGACAATAGCAGAGGCGTGCTCCACCTGGTCGTTGAAGAACTCGCCGAAGTTTTTCATGTACATTTTGCACTTCTTCGCGTCAACAACCGTTGTAAAGCAGTTGAGCGAAGCGTTCGGGTCCTGAACCCCGCGCACGGCGCGAATGACATCCGAGAGCTTACCTACTCCCGAGGGCTCGATTATTATTCTGTCGGGCGAGAACTCGTCAAGCACCTTATGCAGCGCCTCGCGGAAGTCGCCGACGAGCGAGCAACAGATACAACCGGAGTTCATTTCGGTTATCTGTATACCCGCGTCACGGAGGAAACCGCCGTCAATGCCTATCTTGCCGAACTCGTTTTCTATGAGTACGACGCGCTCTCCGGTATATGCTTCCTTTATGAGTTTTTTGATAAGTGTGGTTTTTCCGGCCCCGAGGAAGCCGGAGAAGATATCAATCTTTGTCATTTTTATCACTCTTTCCTTAAAACGCCCTTTGGGAGCCGTGCATTCGCGCGGCTCCCGCTGGAAATATTGATTACTTTATGTGACTCTCAAGCTCTTCCTCAAGCGCAAGCGCGCCGGAGGCGAGTTCACGCAGCGAGCCGTCCTTGAACGGAGAGGCTATGCCCGCCTCCTCGACTAACTCCTCAAACGGCTTCTGCCCTCCGTAGCTGACGAATTTCAGATAAGCCGCGAGCGCCGCGGGATAATCCTTCCTCGATTTGAGGAGGAAGCCGAAGGCTACCGTCTGCGCAAGGCAATAGTCGATATAGTAGAACGGAGACTCGTAGATGTGCATCTGATACTGCCATCTCGTGCCCTCGTCGAGATACTGGATTCCCTCGTAGGAGATATAGGGGCGGTACTTCTTTTCAAGTCCCCTGTACGCCGCCTTGCGCTCCTCGGGCGTCATATCCGGGTTCTCGTAGACTATATGCTGGAACTCGTCGACGATTACTCCGTACGGAATGAAGGTCAGGGCGGAGAGCATATGCTTCAGCTTATAAGCCTCGACCTTATCACCAAAGAACTTGTCAAGGTAGGGCCATGCGAGGAACTCCATGGACATGGAGTGACACTCCGCGGTCTCCATACCTCCGACGCCGAGCTCCTGATCTCCGCTCTCAAAATAGAAGTGGTTTGCAAGAGAGTGTCCGAACTCGTGAGTTATTACATCTATATCGGCGGAGGTGCCGTTGAAGTTTGCAAGTATGAAGGACTGCTTATAATCGTCAAAGCTCGTGCAGTAGCCGCCGCCCCACTTTCCGTCGCGGGATTCGACGTCGAACGCCTCTGCCTCCTGCATCTCACGCATATAAGCCGAGGTGACGGGGCTCATTCTGTCGTACATCACCTGAGCCTCTTTGAATATTCCGTCTGCGTCCAGAACCGGGTCGGGCGCGGCGCCGAGGGTGTAGGTGTCGTTATCATAGAACATTATCTTCTCGATACCGAGTTTCTTTGCAATTCTGCGCTTCATCTCGGCGACGACGGGAACAAGATCGTGCTCGACATTCTTTCTGAAGTGCTCAACCATTTCGCGGTTATAGCCCGTCCTGCCCATTCTGTAATATCCGAGCTCTACAAAATCGCGGTAGCCCATTTTGCGGGCTATTTCGGTGCGTATCTTTACAAGGTCGTCGTATATGCGGTCAAGCTCCTCCGCATTTGCACGGAGCCCCTCGCCTATCGCCTTTGCGGCTCTCGCCCTGACCTCACGGTCGCTGTGCTCGAGATATCCGCGAAGCTTCGAGAGCGGCATCTCCTCGCCATCAAATGTAAACTTCATCTCCGCCATGAATTTTGAGTACTCGGTTACAAGGGCGTTCTCGCGCTTGCACTCCTCTATCGTATCGGGGGAGAAAGCCTTACGCTGAACCTCGAGAGACTTATAAACAAGTGGATTCAGCGACTTTGCCACTTCGGCACGCAGTGGTGAGTCGAGCATTATATCGGCGTACTTTGTGAGAAGCTCCGAGAACTCGGGTCCCACCTCGTCGTAATACTCCACCTCTCCGGCGTAGAAGCTGTCCTTTGTATTGAGTGTAAAGCGGCAGTTTGAGAGAGACGCCGCGGTCTGATAATGTCTTACGGCGGTGAGAAAATCCGCACGGGCAGCGAGGAACTCCTCCGCTGTTTTTGCCGCCTTTGCCCTGCGCTCAAAATCCGAGAAAGCGAGCCTGCCCTCTTCGATGGTATAGCGCTTGTAGACCAGATCCTTTACTTTCGTTACCATGTGCAATGTCCTTTCACAATTCATTTGTAAAAGATTTTAGCACAGCGCGCCCGCGTTGTCAAGCGCATAGAGAATATTTTTATCGGTCATGACGCCATCTCCGCCCTCGCGGGGGGTATATACTTCATTTCCCTTGCCGAGGAGAAGCACCGTTCCGCCCGGAGGCGTGGCGCGGAGGGCATATGCGACGGCGGCGGGGCGGGATGTGACTATTGCAGCGCGGGTTTTGTCCCGGTATGCGGCGTATATCTCCGCGCATATTGCGAGCGGCTCCTCCGCCCCCGGTGTATCGGAGGTTATGACCGAGAAGTCGGCAAATCGCTCTGCCGCGGCGGCGAGCTCCCTGCGCCGACCGTGCGCCCTCCCACCGACGGAGCCGAAGAGCGCAGTTATCCGCCCCGGAAACAGGCGGCGGACAAGAGAGCAGACGGAGGACACGCTCATGTAGTTGTGTGCATAGTCAACTATCACACGTCTGCCGTCGCGACGCCGCACCTCAAACCTGCCCGGGACGGTGGCGGAGCGAAGAGCCGGGGCGAGCTCACCCGGCGGGCAGACGCAGATCCGGGAGGCGACGGCGAGCGCCGCCGCGGCGTCCGCAACATTGAACTCGCCTGGCATGGGAAGGAAAAAGCGACTCCCGCGCAGGGAAAACTCCGAGCCGTCCGGTCGGAGTGCGACTTGTTTGGCTCGGTAATCTGCCCTGCTTTTAATTCCATATGTTATGATTTTATCCATTCCGAACGTTATATACGGTGTGAACGGATCATCGGACGGAGCGAAGGCGACGGGGGCGCCGTAATCGGTGAAAAGCCTGCGCTTTGAGGCGATATAATCCGCGAAATCCGGATGCTCAAGCGGGTCGGTGTGGTCACAGCCTATACCCGTCAGGACGGCTATATCAACCCGGAGCCCGGCGAGACGGCGGTATTTCAACGCCTGACTCGACATCTCGACAATCATCACCGCCGCACCGCGGCGACGGGCACGCGCGGCAAGGCGACAGATATATGAGGCGGAGGGAGTCGTATTGACCGTTTTCTCTGATATACCCACACCGTGCGAACCGAGGGTGCCGACCGATATATTCTTTATCCCTCGGTATTCGAGGAGCGATGACAGAAGCGAGCACACCGTGCTCTTCCCCTTTGTTCCGGTAACACCTATGACTGTGACACCGTCGAGGGGGTCACCGAGGAAGCGGAGAAGAAGGCGTGTGTATGCCGACTGTGCGTCCGGAACGCGGAGAGTATATGCGCCGTCCGGTATCGGTAGTTCTCTGTCGGTAAGAAAGATCGTTGCACCGCGCCGCCACGCATCGTCTATATAGTCTGCGCCGTCGCTCACGGCTCCGCGGAGCGGGGCAAAAAGAGCCCCCGGAATACAGTCATGTGAATTGTCTGCCACCGTTTTTATATCGATATCCGGAATTTCAGACATTTCCCAACTTTCGCAAAACAATGAAAAATCTCCGTCAAGTTCCCGTATAAGCTTTCTGAATTTCATATACTTTCTCCCGTCTGCGCCGCCCTGAAATCCCTGTTGACAGCCCGGGAGGCGCGCCGCTCATGCACGCGGAGATACAGACGGCGAAGCGGATGCCGGAGCTCCGGAAGATAGGAAAACGGCGTGTATTCCTCGCCACGGCTTATAAGCGACTCTGCCTCTCCTATAAGCTCTTCACGCCCCGACGACAGGACAGCCGCCGACCGGGAGACCGAGCGCCAGAGTATGCGGCGGTAAGAAAAATCCGGCTCTATGCCCTCGCCGCGCATATCGGCGAGGAGAAGCGCGGCGAGATTTACCCCCGCGGCACGGAGGCTGTCACAGCTTCTTCCCTGCCGCGGATTGAGTTCAAGTACATACTGCTCCTCACCGTCGGATATGATATCGAAATTCGCGATACCGGTATACCCCACGGAGTCAAGCATATTGACAATTGACATGGCGACAGCGTTCAGGGGTCTTGTGATAAGCGCCGCATGGTTTCCCTTTGCGGTTCTTCCGTTTTCCTCTGTCAGAACATCCGAGAGGACGGCACGGACCGCTCTCCCCTCTCTTGTCGAATAGGTTGTCAGGACGGAGAGCAGATCCCGCCCGCCGCCTATCAGCTTCTGAAATACCATATTCCCGCGGTAGCCGGAGGAAAAAACGGTATCGCATATACCGCGCACCTCATACGCCGAGCGGGGGAAATATACCTTACGCATGCCGGGAAACGGGTGCCGCCAGTACTCGCTGCTGTCCGAGGGCTTCAGAACCGCCGGATAGCCGAAGTCCGGGAGGGCGCGGAAATCAAAGCCGCCGAACTTGCCGCCGCCTTTATATCGGGGCAATTCG
>CALDMI010000078.1 GCA_937914815.1 uncultured Clostridia bacterium | reverse complement strand
CATGCGGGGAATCAAGGTCGCGGCGATGGACGCGCGGCGCGGGCAGGTCTATGCCGCGGTGTTCCTTTGCGACGGAGGCGAGACGGTGAGAATGACGCCCGACACCGCCTGTTCCCTATCGGAGCTTTGCAACATGGTACGGGGCGTGTATGACAATAACGAAACTCTCCCGGTGTTTATTGCCGGGGACGGATATGAAATAGCGCGCGCGGCGCTTATCTCCTCCGGTATTCCGTGCGAGGAGACGCCGGGGGCACTTATCGGCGAGTCGGCTGTTTCGGTCGGGCGGATTGCCTATCGGATGTACAAATCCGGGGAGACGGTCACGGCGGCGGAGCTGAACCCCGTATATCTGCGCCTCCCGCAGGCGGAGCGCGAGCGGCTCGAGAGACTTGAGGAAAACAAAAAGGACTGAAAAATTATATAAGGAGATATTCGCCACTATGGAAAAGAGAAAGATTTTTATCGGCGCGGACAGCGCCGGGTATGAGCTGAAGGAGCACCTTAAAGGTCGGCTCCTCGATGCGGGGTATGATGTCACAGACCTCGGGACGGACTCGACGGCGTCCTGCCACTACCCCATATTTGCGGCGGCTGTATGCCGCGGGGTTCTTGAGTCCCCCGAAAATTCGTTCGGTATTCTTATCTGCGGAACGGGTATCGGAATGTCCATGTGCGCGAACAAGTTCCACGGCATACGCGCCGCCGTCTGCGGGGACACCTACTCGGCGAAGATGACGCGACGGCACAATGATGCAAACGTTCTCTGCATGGGTGCGCGGGTTATCGGTCAGTGCCTCGCGGAGGATATTCTTGACGCGTTCCTCGAGAATGAATACGAGGGCGGGAGGCATGCAATCCGCGTCGGAATGATGAGCGACATTGAGAACGGTGCGATGTGAAATACGGCTGTCGCCGTGATATGGTTAGTTAAAATACAAAAGAGCCGGGGAAATCCCGGCTCTTTGTCCAATCAATTTATGCTTCTCACGAGTTTGTATTTTTATTGCTGGGCGCGGCGGTTGCCGCGGCTCTTTTTTTGTTTCGGGTAGGGACGGCAGAGGAGGCTTTGCGGGTTGGTTTTTACCGTGCTTTTTCTCTCTGCTGTTCCCTGCTCGTTTTTTATACACGCCCGCGGGGTTCTCGGGCTTTATGGCGGGTCACCTCCGCTTGCCCCAGCGCCTTATTATACGCGCGGAGGTGATCCTCGATAGCTGAATTATTCCCTGTATGCTTTTATTACACCTCGGGGTTTGCGGTCTTGAACGCCTTTGCGGTCTCTATATAGGTATAGAGAGCGTTGCAGAGGTCCTTCACATCGGTTCCCGCAGCGTAGTTTGCAAGAGAGTAGGTTGCGCTCTTCTCGCCTACCGTAAGGGTGAACTCATTTGCAAAGTCGAAGATACGCATATCGTCTATAACGATCTTGCCGTCGACCGCATCCTTCTCGGTCTTTGTTACCGTCGCACCCCAGAAGTTCGTGTAGCTTACGCTTACCTTCGCGCCGCTCTTTATCGTGAAGATAAACTTCGGCTG
>CALDMI010000077.1 GCA_937914815.1 uncultured Clostridia bacterium | reverse complement strand
AGCTTTATTTCCGAGAACTATGAATTTGACGGCGTCCTCGGCAGCTCCGCTGATTATGTCTTCGCGCATGAGTATTTTTACGACTGCGCGTTCCATACGAACGACTACGGGCGCACATACAGGACCTACCGCGTCTATCTCGACCTCTGCGACCTTCTCGGACGGGATGTCAGACATAAAATGGATACATCCCTCGGCTCCTTTACCGGCTGTCTCTTTGAGATGGGCGGGGAGAGTGGTGTTCCCACTATCCCGGTAGGCTATCTTAAAGACGACGAATAAACCGCACAACGCGGCACATGTAAATAATTATTTACAAAATATAAATCTGGCGCGGCGCAGAAAAAGCGCGCCGCGCCATACATGAGGAGATGTCAATGGAGCTCTTTTCCTCCCCGGCGGCTACCGCGTTTTTCGCGCTTATGCTCGCCTTTTCGGTACTATCCGCCGCGACGCGCCCGCCGTATTCCTATATATCCGGCGCCGCCGTGGCGCTCACATCCGCGATATGCGCCGTCTTCATGCTGCATGACGGGATATCGCTCCGGACGGCGGCGCTCGCCTATATGGCGCTTTTGTTTGTCTGGGCGCTGTCATATACCGTCGCGTCCCGGATCCGCGCCCGCCGTACGGCGGGAAAACGCGGCGCTGACGGTGTCGACTATATTCCCGCGGACACTTCCGCCGATGTTTCCGGGGATACTTCCGACGACAATTCGGAGGTGGCAAAATGACCTTCAATTCATGGGAGTTCCTTGTATTTTACCCGGTTGTCCTGCTTCTTTATTTTATCCTGCCGAAGCGGGCGCGGTGGATAATGCTCCTTTTTGCGAGCTACTTTTTCTACATATGCTATCAGGCGGAGCTCGTCTTTCTGATACTCGGCACGACGGCGGTCTCATGGGGCGCCTCACTGATAATCGAGAGGACGGAGCGGCGGTGGCTGCGGCGTTTTCTTCTCGCACTATCACTTGTCATCTGCCTCGGCGGTCTGTTCTTCTATAAGTATTTCAATTTTCTCTCGTGGAGCATAGCCTCGATATTCGGCGCAGGGGACAGCGCCCCGGTGCTGAATCTCATTCTCCCGGTCGGAATATCCTTCTACACCTTCCAGACACTCTCGTATGTCATAGATGTCTACCGCGGGGATATAAAGACCGAGCGGAATTTCTTCTTTTACGCTCTGTATGTCTCTTTCTTTCCGCAGCTCGTCGCCGGTCCTATCGAGAGACCGGAGAACCTGATACCGCAGCTCAAAGAAGAGCACAAATGGTCGACGCCGGACGCCGTCCGCGGGGCAAAGTACATGCTCCTCGGATTTTTCAAGAAGATCTGCGTCGCCGACCTGCTCTCGGGATATGTGAGCTCGGTTTATAACAGCCCGGAGGGCGCGGGCGGCTTTGCCGTCGTGATTGCGACGCTGCTTTTCGCCGTGCAGATATACTGCGACTTCTCGGGGTATACGGATATTGCGACCGGGTGCGCCCGTATAATGGGAATAAAACTCATGAAGAACTTTGACCACCCGTATCTTTCGACCTCGATAAAGGAGTTCTGGGGCAGGTGGCACATCTCGCTCTCCTCATGGCTCCGCGATTACCTCTATATACCATTGGGCGGCAGCCGGTGCGGGCGGGCGCGCCACATCATGAACCTCATGATAGTTTTCCTCGTCTCCGGTCTCTGGCACGGCGCGGCATGGACCTTTGTCATATGGGGCGCGATACACGGGCTCTATCAGATTATAGGGCTGCTTACCCGCCCGTTCCGCGACAGGCTGCTCTGCCGCGTCGGTCTCTCGCCGGATTCCCGCCCCGTGCGGTGCGTCCGTACAGTCGTTACATTCCTTCTTGTGTCCTTTGCGTGGATATTCTTCCGCGCGGGGAGCCTCTCGGACGCGGGCACTCTCCTCTCCGCTCTTTTCACCGGCTGGGGTTCTCTCACCTCGGCGCTTTCGCTCATGGGGCTTGACCTTACGGGAATACTTATGACCGTCATCTCGCTCGGGGCTCTCGTTCTCCTTGACCGCTCGGTCGTATACGGTGACGCGCC
>CALDMI010000076.1 GCA_937914815.1 uncultured Clostridia bacterium | reverse complement strand
CTCACCGTCTCTGAATATTTCGCGAAAGAAATCAAGCTTCAGAAACATCATACAGAGCGTAAGTGTGTAACCGCCGGAAAGAAGTATTCTTTTCATCATTCCGCGTGTAAGTATCGGTTCGTCACGCTTTTTCGGCTTTTCCGCCATGTAGTACTCAAGCGCGGGTTCTCCCGAAAAAGCGAGACCACCGAGAGTATCCATTATTATATTTACCCACAGCATCTGTACTATGGTTATCGGATTTTCCACGCCGATGAACTGTCCGATGAGCGAAATTCCACATGCCGCAAGGTTCATAATAAGTTGGAAGGTGATAAACTTCCGTATTGACTTGAATATCGTTCTGCCGTAAAGTATTGTATTTCCTATAGCGGAAATGCTGTTATCGAGAATAACCACATCACCGGCACTCTTCGCTATGTCCGTCCCGCTCCCCATTGCAAAGCCGACATCCGCGAGCTTCAGCGACGGGGCGTCATTTATCCCGTCACCGGTCATCCCTGCGACGAGCCCCATTTCCTGCGACAGACGAACAAGCCGTGTTTTGTCCTGCGGGAGCGCTCGGGAGACCACGCGTACATCAGGAAGCAGTGCTTTTACCTCCGAGTCGCTCATTTTGTGCAACTCCTCGCAATCTATGCATATATTCCCCTCAGACGGCTTATATATGCCGCACTCTTCTGCTATATGCGCAGCTGTATCGCGGTTATCACCGGTTATCATAACAACCTTTACTCCGGCGCGAGTAATACGCCGCACAGCCTCTCTTGTGCCGCTCCTTATCCTGTCCTTCAGAACCACAAATGTAACAAAAGAATAATCGGCGTCTCCCTCCGCCGCCGCTATTGCTATCACGCGCTCTCCCTTTGCGGCACAGGATAAGTACAGTCCTTCAAGTGACGCGCGGTTTATCAGTATCGCATTTCCCTGCGCATTATACTGATACCGGCATTTTTTAAGTACATACTCCGGCGCACCTTTTATGAGCCGCCATGTCTTGTCGGTTCTGACAGTTACTGCCGAATATTTTCTCTCACTGTTGAAGCTCTCCTTTTGCGTTACTCGGCATGGTGGGCTTTTTTCTTCAAAAAACGCCTTTGATATTGCGCGGTCGGTGGCGTTTCCTCCGACCGGTCCCCCTTCACCGTTCATGCAATCTGTATTGTACTTTGCTGAAAGGAGCGTAAGAGCGTATACGCGTGGATTTTCGCGGAGCGCTGTCGGATTTCTGAACTCTCCGTCAGCCGTGACGAATCTGTCACACTCCATTCTCCCGGCTGTTATTGTCCCTGTTTTATCCGTAAAAAGAATATTCAGAGAACCCGCCGTCTCAATTCCCACGAGCTTTTTGACGAGAACATTATCCCGCAGCATCTTCTTCATGTTTGCCGACAGAACAACCGTAATCATCATCGGCAATCCCTCCGGAACGGCGACGACGACAACGGTTATCATGAGTGTGAAAGCATGCAGAAGTATAGAAAACATCCCGCGCGGGTCACGGAGTGTCTGCAATATTGCTGACGCAGAATAATAGTTGTCTGCTACAACGGCGTTGAATATATAGGTAAGCGCTACAAGAGCGGCTATTACGTACCCTATCTTGCTTATCTGCTTTGCAAGCGCCGTAAGACGCAATTTCAGAGGGCTGACGCGTGTTTCTGTCTGAACATCACGGGCGACCATGCCATAATATGTAGAGCCGCCGACTCTCTCAGCACGCATGACGCCGTCACCACCGGTTATAACAGACCCGCGGAACACGCGATTGTCTGAATCAAGACTGTATCCCTGTGAGCCGGAGCAATGCTTCGTCACCTCGTGTCCCTCACCGTTCAGGGCGGACTGATCGACCGATATTTCTCCCTTTACCATAACTCCGTCAGCACATATTTTCTCACCGGCGGAAACAAATATTATATCGCCTACGACTATCTCTGCCGACGGCAAAAAAACTACTTTACCGTTACGGAGGACACGCGCACCGCCGTCCATACTGTCCTGTTGCATTTTTTCAAATGCGCACTCGCTCCCGTATTCAGAAAGCGTCGACACTACCGTTGCAATGAGTATCGCGGCAACAATTCCACCTATCTCGAGCCAATCGCATCTGCCGAGAGTCAGAACTATTTCGCAAAGTAAGGCGATAAGAAGAACCTTTATTATCGGATCGGCAAGATTTTCAAGAAATTTTCTGAAAACAGAGCGGCGTTTCTCAGCCCCGAGGGCATTATCTCCATGCTCTTCCCTTGAGCGCCTTACCTCCTCTTCAGTCAATCCGTTCAGTAGTCCTGTCATTTTTACCCTCCAATATTTCTGTAAGACAAGTATATGAGAGGTGACGGAAAAAAATGAAGAGCCCGAAATATAAAAATGCGCCGGGTACATCAGATGTACCCGGCGTCAAACACCGCTGTTGACTTTACAAATATAATAATGAACCCCCGCGTTGGCCGTGTAAAGCAATTTTTAACCCTGTATATACAGGTGGGTGTCCTCTCCGTTACTTTGCGCTTCCAACATCCGGCATCGGAGGGTACAAAGACAGCTCCTGCCGGGAGGCCTGCATCCCATAACGGAAGTTTATCCGGACTCCCTTTCTTTATGTGTAGGTCCAAATACCGCAATATCACGCACCACGCAGGTTAAATAATGCAGAGCTATTACTCGTCGTAATCAACCTCGTTGAAGAAAAGGTCGTTGAAGTAATCCTCGACTTTTTCAAACTCATCATCGTCGTCAATGCTCGCGAGGGTCATCTCATCACCGTCCTCGGTAACGCGGAGAATTACATATTCCTCACCGTCATCATCGTCCGCCGGAG
>CALDMI010000075.1 GCA_937914815.1 uncultured Clostridia bacterium | reverse complement strand
CGTCACCGTAACCGATACCACGACCGGAAAGGTCCTGACAGGCGAGTGGACATCGATATTCGCGGGCTGTCAGTGGAAGTTCGTCCCCTATGATATAGAGGACGGAAAGTACTACCGCGTAAACGTCCCCGCCGACCTTATGACCGAGAACGGGCATACTCTGAAAGAGGGGAAGAGTCTCCTCTTCCGTACAACCGGCGGACTTACCGAGTCTGCGGAGATTTTCTCCGGCGGCAACATAACGAGCGAGAGCGGCGCATATGTCGCGTTCCCGGAGGCGGATTACTCCGCCGCAGACGACCTTGTCCTCCGCTTCGCCGTCTCAAACGACGCGGTGAACACCGTCGGTATATATGCGATAACCTCCTTCAATGAGGAAAATCCCGCCGCTTCCGAAATCGGCAAAAAGCTCGGCTCCGTGATAGTTCTCGGCAGGGGCGTGTACGGATTTGATGTCTCCGATTATGTAAAGAGCGTAACCGGCAGACCCGCGTTCCGCCTGATTGCAGAGTCCGCGTCGGGAGATATTCTCCTGAATGAGTACAATATGGATAAGGGAACGCCCTCCGGCGTCTGGTTCTCATATCTCAATAAGATGTCGACCTCTACGGATATCCCCTCCGAGGACGGCAGTGAGAACAAGTCCATAAAGTGGGAGTACCGCGTCCGCCAGTCGAACTATATCGACTTGAACGGCGACCTTAACGGCAACAACATCGTTGACCCCTCGTATATAGGCTCCGTAAACTACGGCTTCGGTTTGAAGCCGTTCAACGAGACCGACGCAGGGCGCAGCTTCGTCGTCTCCTTCAAGGTCTATGACGAGACCTCGCGCGTCTTCTCCGTTTACGTCGGGCGCACGGTGAATAAAGAGGACAGACACGCGAATATAGACGGCGAGTGCATGGCGTCCTTTATGACAAAGGCGGGCGAATGGACCACCATAACGATGAAGGTAACCCTCCCGCCCGTGAACATGCATAACCTCATTAACCTTGACCGGTATATAATAAATATCCAGTGCGAGAACAGGTCTGTCGCCACCCTTGATAAGTTCGCCACCGTAAATGCAAGTGGCATGACCCTGACCACCGCCTCCCGCCCGTCGCATTACGCGGGCGATGCGGGTCTCAACGACAGATACACGAACTATAAGAAAGCCGAGGATGCCGAGGCAGCGGGGAAGATCTCCGTCAATGAGGAGCATACCTTCGCCCTCTACTTTGACGACTTCACGTTCACGGAAATAAAGACCGATGTAAATCTTGCCATGGCTCCCACCCTTGCAATGAAGCCACGCGAGGTCTCTGACACCCTCCCCGTCCTCTCCACCTATGTCTCCTCCGAGACACCTGATACGTCGTTTGACGGCTCCGACCTCACCGTCGGAGGTGGGGAGAGCGGCTTTGATACCGTGAGCGTCAAGACCTACCTGAAATTCTCGTTTGAGGATTACACCGGCGGAATAGCCGCCCTTGTCCTCCGCGCCGCGGGCGCCGGCACCGTCTCAGTCTACGGCATCGCCGATGTCGCCGCGGGACAGGACTGGACAAATGATGATATAACATACAGCAGCGCCCCCGCAAATGACTTCTATTCCTCCGGAGTGTATCTTACTGAGGTCTTCGGTGGCGAGGCGATAGACTCATTCACATCGTCGGAAACCCAGTCGGTTCATGTCATTGACTTCACGGCATTCGCCCGCGCAATGAGTAAAAAGGGAGCAAAAGCCGCGACCCTCGTCATAGTGACGACCGACGGTGCATCCGTCACCCTCTCAGTGACTGAGAAAACGCCGGATACCGTACTCTCAAGCTACGACTTCGGTAAGCAGAAGCCGTCTCTCTATTTCACAGGCTATCAGGTCCCCTCGGATAAGCAGATAGGAAAGTATACCGACGATGCGTTTGAAATGCACCCCGGCTATGCACAGAACCTTGCGAACAGCGGGCAGAATATCCAGATAAAAGAGCTTCTTGACCCCGTGTGGGCAGATAAGTCCTACATAGGAAAAACCGTCCGCGTTGTCTTCACCGCTAAGGGTACCGCCCCCGGCGTCGTGAGTATAGGTCTCTCGGCAAACTCCCACTCTTACACTTATAAGAACGGGGCGGCGACAAGCGGTTCTCTTATGTGGTCCCGCTTCCCCGGCACCTCTGCCGACATCTCGGTAACCGAGGAGTATAAGAAGTTTACCCTTGAGTTCACCGTAACCGAGGATATGTACCCGGATAAGCTCATGGCAGAGGGCGGAACGAAAGCCTCCGGTGCCTCCCTGAACCTCTGCTTCAACTTCGTGAACCTCAAAACGGCAGGGAACTACAACGACCCTGATTTCACCCTCTCGGTGAGCGATGCAAAGGTTGTTATTCCCGCTGGCGAGACGGTAACCCAGTATACCGACGAATACGACTTCTCGATAAGAGAAGCCTCGGTATGGCGCCGCGGCTTTGGTCTCAAAAACTCAAATAACGAGATTTTCTACTACCTTAAAGACAGCGGAGAGCTCGTAATAGACCTTGACAGATCGGATAACTGCAACCGCAATCAGAATATAATCCTCAACGAGATATTCAATCCCATATTCACCGATGCGGGTAATGTCGGTAAGACCTACACCGTGACCTTCCGCGCGAAATCCACCGTGGACGGCACCGTAGACCTCGCCCTCGGGACGCAGAACGCGGCATACCCCGGCGGCAGTAACGACGGCTTCGCCGCAGACGGCGGACTTCTCTATAATCCGTACCCCGGCACGACCTGTACGATAGCCCTTACATCAGATTATCAGGAGTTCACCTATACCTTCACCGTAACCGCCGATATGCTCTCCTCGAACCTTATGTCAACGGTCGGAGGAAGCGTAAGTGCGGGCTGCTCTCTCGGTCTCGCGCTCCGCTTCTATAACGGCTTTGCCACGAGCTCGTCCTATAAGAACGCGGCAATATCCATAAACGGCATTTCGATAGCCGAAAAGGTGAACGTCGAGCGCTCAACACTTCCTATGACCGCGTCCCGCTCCGTCTCTTATGACTCCGTCTCGGAGACACTCACAGCTGTGGCGAACCCCAACCAGGTTGAGCGCGGAGACGTAAAGCGCGCGTATATCTACTATGAGGTTCCTGCAGATAAGGAAATAGTCCATGCCATGCTCCGCCTGAACGTAAAGACGGCAAAGGGCGAGACCGTCACCCTCTATGCGGTGGGCGGTGTGACACTCCCGTCTGACCTCACATATGCGAATGCGATTACCCCGTCCGGAAAGGCGCTTGCCACCTTCACGGCAACCGCAGGTGAGGTGCTTGTCGACGTCTCGGATTATGTCATAGCTCATAAGGGTGAGCGGATTGTGTTCATTCTGGCAATCGAGCGCGCGGGCAAGGATATCATAATCGATAATACGGAAACTGTACCCGCCCTTCGCATACTCGCAAAACCAGATACCGGCGACGACCTCGACAGTATAGAAATAGAGGAGCCGCACGGCGATGAATCCATTATAGACAGGAGCTTCCTCCTGCCGAAAAATGCGAGCCTTCGCGACGTCGCGGTAAACGGCGTCAGCACCCCGGTGCGCGCTCTTCAGACAGTAACCGTCGACGGCAAAGAGTACTATAAGCTCCCCGTAAGTCTTGACCCCGCCGACGCATGGAGAAGCTACACCGTCTCGGTAACTCTTGACACCGGGACAAAGAGAAAGAGCATGACAACCTCATACTCTCTCCTTGATACCGTAAAGGGGCTCATTTCCTCCGGCGCAGATGAGGCGACCGTAACCGCCGCAAAGGACACACTCCTCTATGTCAGATCCGCGATGACCTATTTCGGCACCGCGACAGAGGAGAACATAGCCGAGATAAATGCAATCCTCGGCGCAGATTACGGAAAGAATATAACCCCGGATACCGTAGGTCTCCCCGCGGCTGTAAAATCCGACAGCGGCAAAAAAATAACCGGAATATCCCTTGATATAAAGG
>CALDMI010000074.1 GCA_937914815.1 uncultured Clostridia bacterium | reverse complement strand
CGTAGGAGGTAAGATTTTTGACAGTACCCTTGAAATGCTGACCAACCTCGAGAGTTGCCCATACAGCATCTTCTCTTGCGCGCTTTTCCTCATTAGCCACGACCTTGATAGAGCCGAGCGCTCTCTTCTTCTGGTCGTTGAACTCGATTACCTTGAACTTCCGAACAGTGCCTACAAGGGGAGCGAGATCCTGACCCTTTGAATAGCCTGTCTGAGACGCCGGAACAAATACTGTGCTGCCTGCAACAGACACAAGCACACCTGCCTGTGTTGCGACGCCGTCCTTGTTGCTCTTTACAACCGTTGTTACCTTGCCCTCAAGGACGGTAGCGTTGTCAAACGCGTCCTTGAATATGACCCAGCTGTTGTCTCTGTCAACGCGTGTCTTGGAGACGGTGGCAAGTCCCTTGCCATCCTCAACACGGATAACAAAAACCTCAACCTCATCGCCGATCTTGAACATATCGGAGAGCTTTGCCGACGGGTCGTCGGTTATCTGCTCTTTGGTGAGCACGCCGGTGAACTTGGCGCCGAGGTCGAGCTTTATCTCGTTATCATCTATCGTGTAGACGGTACCCGTAACTGTATCTCCTGTATGTAAAGTTTTGATTGAGCCTTCCAGCATTGTCGAAAAATCTTCCATAGTTTTAACAACCTCCATTATTATAGCGTCAGGTGTGGAAGCACCCGCCGTTATTCCTACGCATTTTGCGTCTCCGGGAAAATCAGTTATAAGTTCCGTCGCCGATTCTATTCTGAATACACGAGGACAGACGGATGAGCACAACTCCGCAAGCTTCGCGGTATTTGAACTCTCGCGCCCGCCGATAACTATCATCGCGTCTGATTTGCGCGCGATATCTATCGCTTCCTTCTGCTTTTTTCCTGTAACATTACATATTGTATCAAAAAAAATTGCGTTTGTATATAGTTTTTCTAAAATTTTTTTAATTTTTTCAAATTCGTATGAGTTCTGTGTCGTCTGCGCGCAGAGTATCGGCGTTTTGCCCTGAAAATCAAGCGACGTCAGTTCTTCCACCGATGAAAACGCGTATTTGAGACCGCGTGCATAGCTCATAGTCGCGACCGCTTCCGGATGATTTGGAGTGGAGAACAGGAGAAAGCATGTGTCGTCTCCCGTATTTTCCTCGGCTATGCGGTGTATCTTTGATACATATGGGCAGGTTGCGTCAATTACTTTGAGGGCGGGGAAATCATGCTCATATTGCCGCAGCTCGTCGTACTCCGGCTTCGGAGTCCCGTGAGTTCTTGTTACCAGAAACATCTGCTCGTCGCCCCGGAGAGCCCGCAATCTGGGAAGTATATCGCAGAAATTCAGACTTATGACTCCGGAGCGTTCAAGTTCCTCGTTATATATCCGGTTGTGAATCAGTTTTCCGAGAATATATACTTGCCCGCCCGGCGCAGCAGTGTCAATAAGTCCGCGCACCTTTTTATCAGCGGCGCGCACACCGGGGCAGAAACCTGCTTCTTCCGATAGTATTATCCTCACTGTCTGCCGCCCTCGCCGTATTTTTCCGACGGAAGCTTGTCATATCCGCCGAGACGGACTATCTCATCAAATATTTTTTCCGTGGCAGATCTGTATTCTTCGTTCCCACCGTTTGTAAATCCGAGTTCGGAATGTTTTATGACCTTTCCGAAGATCACCTCAACACGCCTGAAAGGTGCATATTTGAATTTCTTCAGCTTTATGCAGACGGGGAGCACATCTTTGCCGGAACGGTAGGCAATAAGTCCGGTTCCGTTATGAATGACGGTGTCCACCGGATTTACTCCGGGATTTCTGTGCCCCTGTGGAAAGAGAGCTACCGCGCATCCCTCGCGCGCGAGCTCTATGGCTGTTTTCAGTGCGGCGACATCATTTCCGCCGCGGTCTATTGACACGGCACCGCATTTTTTCATGAGCCCGCCGATAAACGGAACTTTGAACAGCTCTTTTTTCGCAAGATAATTAAGCGGGCGGTTCATGCCGGACGCGATAACAAAGACATCGCGTATTGCAACATGGTTTGCACATACTATGACACCACCGCTCGCCGGAATATTTTCGGCACCGCGTATCTTTACATGAAACATCCACCTGACAAGCGGAGCCATCCAACGATGGGTCTTCATGTAAGCAGTGTGCTTTTTCCGCTGCTCTTCGAGGCTCTCCTCGCATTTTCTGACGCGCTTGATTATTATGTCAACCGTACCGTCAAAATCTATGTCGGAGTTGTCGAGCAGAAAGGCGTCGTCAGCCTTTACGCAAGGGGCTATCGCCCGCTCGGCGTCGTTTTTGTCGCGCTCGTTCATTTCGGCGAGAACAGCCTCATATGTCGTGTCGCTCCCGCGTGATTGCAGTTCAAGATAGCGCCTGTTTGCACGCACCTCCGGCTTTGCAGTAAGAAATATCTTGACCTCTGCGTCGGGGATTATGACGGTGCCTATGTCGCGCCCGTCCATTATGAGGCTGTTTTCCTTTGCAATTCCGCGCTGCATATCAAGAAGATATGCCCGCACCTCCGGTATAGCACTGACAGCCGACGCCGCCATAGATACCTCCGGAGTTCTGATGCTGTCGCCGACATCCTCACCATCGAGAAGTATTACCTGCCGTCCGTCAATATACCTGAGCTCAAGGGTAAAATGTCCGAGTGAGCTCACGACTCCGTCAGAGTTTTTTGGATCGACGCCGTGGCGGAGCATCCAGAGACCGATAGTGCGATAGAGAGCGCCGGTGTCAACATATATGATACCGAGCCTCTTTGCAACTTCTTTCGCAACAGTGGATTTTCCGGCTCCCCCCGGTCCGTCAATAGCAATTCTTATCATGTAAATGAACCTCTTTTATGTATTCTCATGCATCCGCGCTTGCGGAAACACCGGCAAGGTGACCGGTCGAAAAAGCGATCTGAAGATTGTATCCTCCGGTATAGGCGTCTACATCCAGTATCTCTCCGGCAAAATACAGCCCGCGGACAAGCTTTGATTCCATGGTTTTCGGCGAAATTTCTTTTACCGATACGCCGCCCGAGGTAACAATCGCCTCATCGATCGGGCGCAGGGAAGAGAGCCGTATTCTGAAATCCTTCAGAAGCGATCGCACCGCAGCGCGCTCTTCCTTTGTAATTACATTTATCTTTTTGTGCGGCGGTATTCCGGATCTCGCTACAAACGGCTGTATAAGCTTCTGCGGCAAAAGCCCGGACATTGCGTTCTGAAAATCGCGGTTTGACTTTTCGGAGAAGTCGGAGAGAAGACGGTGATCGAGCGTTTTGTCATCGAGCGCAGGCTTCAGGTCTATTGACAGCGTCAACGATGAAACGGGAATGTCGTGCAGATGAGATGATGCGGAAAGTATCATAGGACCGCTTACACCAAAGTGCGTAAAGAGCATTTCACCGAAGTCGGAATATAGACATGCGCCGTTTGAATTGAGGACTTTGATTGATACATTTTTTAGAGAAAGTCCCATTAATTCAGGGCAGATTTTGTCGCTGCTCTCAATTGGAACCAAAGACGGGACAATCGGCGTAACAGTATGACCGAACGATGCGGCTATTTTATAGCACGAGCCGTCAGAGCCCGTGATGGGATATGAGCGCCCGCCGCCGGCGATTATAACTCTGTCATAGGCGTGTACGGTATCCGAATTTACCGTAAAGCGCCCGTCTTCACATACATTGATTTTTGTGACATGCTCTGTAACTATTACGGCATCCTTACAGTATTTTTTCATAGCGCCGACAATATCTGCTGCACGGTCAGATACCGGGAACACGCGCCTGCCGCGCTCGGTTTTCAGTTCAACTCCGAGAGAAGAGAACAGCGACATTGTATCATTCGGAGAAAATGCGCTCAAGGCGCCGTAAAGAAAGCGCGGGTTGCGGGGCACATTTTCAAGAAACTCCTGCACTGTACAGTTGTTTGTGACATTACATCTGCCTTTTCCCGTAATTGAGAGTTTCCATCCGAGTCTGCCTGAATGGTCAAACAATGTGACTGCGGCGCCGTTCCGTATTGCCGCGCCGGCGGCGCACATCCCGGCCGGACCGCCGCCTACAACGGCAATTCTAAGGGGAACACTCATTTTCCTGTCGCTTTCTCTGCTTTCTTCAGTTCCTCTTTGAGCCTGTCCTTAGGTGATTTCGTGTACACTCCGTAGTTGCCCCACATTTTTTCGAGCCTTTCAAAGCGGTCTCTGATACGGCGCTCACACCTTGATGTAAGCTCGACCACCATAGCGTTGATAAGACTGATCGGCGCGACAAGCGAATCCATAAAGGACGCCATATCCGACTCGGCAGTCAGGACAAAATCGCCGACAGCCGCAAGAGGCGAGACATCAGAGTCTGTGAAAACTATCGTCTTGACACTGCAGTCATGCGCGTACTTCACGGCGTTTATCATTTTCGTAGAGTAGCGCGGGAACGAGAACGCAATAAGAACATCTTCTGCTCCTACATCGAGCATCTGTTCAAACACCTCGGAGGTTGACATCGGAAGAACGAGACGCACATTATCAAATATCAGTGAGAGATTATACTGAAGAAATCTTGCGAGCGGTTCGCTCGAGCGGGCGCCCATTATGTAAATCTTTCGTGCCTTTATGATAGTGTCGACAGCACGGCGGAACTGCGTCCTGTTAACACGCTCCATGGTCCGCCGTACTTTGTTCATATCGGACTCCATGACCTTTTCTACTATATCCGAATGATTTCCTATGCGGCATTTTGTAAGTTCTATCCGCTCGTTCGGCGTGAGATACATGCGCGCGAGCTCCTGGACTGCGTCCTGAAATTCGCTGTATCCCTCAAATCCGAGTTCGTTCGCAAATCTGACAACCGTCGACTCCGAAACTCCGACATGCTGCCCGAGACGGGTCGCGGTCATATATCCGACCTTCTCATATTCGGTCAAAACTGCATTTGCGAGTTTTTTCTGTCCCTTTGAAAATGTGGGGTATAAAGTATCTATACGCTTGATTATGTCCGTGGACATTTGAGAAATCCTTTCTGCTTTTTTAGTTTTTATTATACCGATAGGTGCAGGTCAGCCGAGCTTTGATAGAGAGCGCGAAATACGGTCTATTGTCTCGTTCTTTCCTATGACCTCCATGATTTCGGTTGCACCTCCAGGAGTTGCCGCCATGCCGGACACCGCTATACGGACGCACCACATTACGGCGCCTGTTTTGAGCCCGAGCTTTTCGGCGAGGGGCAGGAGCGCGGCATAAAGGGTGTCATTGTCAAAGCTGTCCGTATTGCGCAGAACATTCAGCGCTTCCGTTAGAACGGTACGAACCGTGTCAAGCTCTGTTATTTTGTTCTTCTTATTGAGGAAGAGTTCTGTATCGTAATCAGGAAGTGCCGCAAAGAACGCGGTTCGTTCATCTATTTCGGAGAACTTTGAAATTCTCGTCTTTATCAGTGAGAGCATTTTTTTGCGGTTAAGCGTAGCCGGAAGCTCCGCTTTCATGAACCTGCCCGCCAATGTCTCGAATTCTTCGTCGGTCAGCCGGTGAATATACTCTCCGTTGAACCAGAGAAGCTTTTCAAAGTCGAAAACCGCCGGAGATTTTGATACTCCGTCTATTGTGAACGCGTCGGTCAACTCCTTCAGTGTGAAAAATTCCGTTTCGGAGTTCTTCGGACACCAGCCGAGGAGGGCAATGTAGTTGACAATAGCCTCCGGAAGATATCCGTCGTTCAAAAGGTCCTGGAACGAGACTGCGCCATGGCGTTTGGAGAGCTTTGAAACGCTACCGTCCGGGTTTTTGCCCATGAGGAGCGGGAGATGAACGTATACCGGTCTCTCCCAACCGAATGCGTCATACAGGAGGACATACTTCGGGGTCGATGTAAGATATTCAGACCCGCGCACAACATGCGTGACACCCATGAGATAGTCGTCTATAACATGGGCGAAGTTATATGTCGGATACCCGTCGGCTTTTATCAGTATCTGGTCCTGGAGCTCCGAATTGTTCATGCTTATCTCTCCGAAAACGGAGTCGGTGTACGATGTGACACCGTCGAGCGGCATTTTCTGCCGTATAACATACGGTATACCGGCATCGAGATTGCGCCGTACCTCCTCGGGGGACAGGTTCCTGCAGTGACGGTCATAGCCACCGGTGGCGTCCTCTTCATGCAGCTTTTCGAGACGCTCCTTGGTGCAGAAGCAGTAGTAGGCGTATCCCATATCAACAAGCTTTTTTGCGTACTCGAGGTATATGGGCTTACGTTCGGACTGGACATAAGGACCGTGGTCACCGCCGACATCCGGACCCTCGTCATAATCAAGACCGGTTATCTTCAGCGTTGATTTTATGATATCTGTCGCGCCCTCTACGAGTCTCTCACGGTCAGTGTCTTCTATACGCAGGATGAACTTTCCGCCGTCATGCTTTGCAATCAGGTATGAATACAGCGCCGTGCGCAGATTTCCTATGTGCATATACCCCGTAGGGCTCGGCGCAAATCTTGTAACAGTCATTTTTTTCGACCTCTCGACAGTTTTTTATTTTTCCACCCACACATTTTAACATATTTTTTATGATTAGTCAATCGACGCGCAAAAAAATATTTGACAGTATGTGATATAATGATATATAATTATGGTGTCAGATGCTTGACATCAGAAAGTTTGAAGCGGGTAAAGATATGTTCAAAAGCATTTTTGCAAAATATATAACCGCGTTCGTTATGATAATATTCGTGAGCTTTGCGGTTCTTTTCGGCATAATAACCTCAATGATACGGATATATACGGCGAACGACAGAGACGAACGACTTGCAAACACCGTCGCCGCGTTTGTAGACCAGATAGACGATATGGGGCTTGACGGCAGGCTCGTTTTTGCCGATACGGAGCGGTTAGCCATGATAATAGGTCCGATAGTCAATATAGACTCCGATACCGATATGATTATTACCGACGGTGACGGAAACATAATCCTGCGCAGCATAGAGTCGAGAAATAACCATGGGGAAATCTGCAAACTTACCGCCACCGGAAAGGAGGGCGCTGTAATCGACATGACGCTCTTTACCGAGGTGACCGAGGACGACGGCAGAGAGTACCTTGTTTATTACGGAAATGTCGAAGGAATAGTTCCGTCGCGCTCGGTTATGTATGCGCTGCCTGAGCGACAGGACGGCACTGTCATCGGATATTGCATAGCCTATGCATCCACGGAAAAGGAGGATGCGATGCTTGTGACCACGCGCCGCATGGTCGTGAGCGGGTCGATATGGGTAATGGTAGCCGCGGCAATTGCAACATTCTTTATAACAGAGAGAATAACTCATCCTCTGCACAGAATGACAGGGGCGGCAAAAAGCTTTGCAAAAGGGGATTTCACCGTCCGTGTAAGGGCTGACGGAGGAGACGAGGTCGCCGAGCTCGGGCGGGCGTTCAATCAGATGGCTGAGTCGCTTTCAAATCTTGAAACCATGCGTAATTCCTTCCTCGCCAGTGTGTCACATGATCTGCGTACACCGATGACCACGATTGCCGGATTCATAGACGGAATAACTTCCGGCGCAATACCGCCGGATAAGCATGAGTACTATCTCGGAGTGATTTCTGCAGAGGTGCACAGACTGTCACGCCTTGTTTCACAGCTTCTTGATATTTCAAGACTCGAATCCGGTGACAGAAAACTGACATTTGCCGATTTCGATATTGCAGAACTTACAAGAATAGTTCTGATTTCGTTTGAAAATAAAATCGACGAAAAGAAGCTCGATGTCGAATACGACGCAGAGCGTGATTCCATGCTCGTGCATGCCGACAAGGACGCGATACATCAGGTCGTATACAACCTGTGCCATAACGCGGTCAAATTCGCAAAAGAGGGCGGAAAGCTCTCGATTAAACTACGATATACCGAAGGTAAGCGCGTAACGGTGAGCGTATACGATGAGGGACAGGGAATTGCCCCGGATGAGCAATCACTCGTCTTTGAGAGATTTTATAAGACGGATAAGAGCCGCGGGCTTGACAAAACCGGGGTCGGGCTCGGACTCTATATATGCAAGACCATTATTGACGCACACGGCGAATCTATAGGAGTGAAGAGCGAACCCGACAAATACTGTGAGTTTTACTTCACACTCAAATGCGCTGACGGCGGCGCGAAAAAATAAGCTCGGAGCTCTGCCGTCTCTCCACTGATTGGCGGCGCGAGGTATATCTGATAACGGAGGGGGACAATGAGAACAATTCTGCACTGTGACTGTAACTCTTTTTTTGCCTCCGTTGAAACCGCCCTTAACCCGGCTTATCGCGATGTACCGATGGCGGTATGCGGTAGTACAGAGGACAGGCACGGTATTGTGCTGGCAAAGAATGAGCGGGCAAAGAAGTTCGGAATTAAAACCGCGGAAACGGTTTTTTCGGCAAAGAAAAAGTGTCCCGGGCTCGTGATAGCTTCGCCGCATTACGATGAATATGTCAGATATTCCGAGGCTGTCAATGCTATATATGCACGGTATACCGACCTGATAGAGCCTTTCGGAATAGATGAAAGCTGGCTTGACGTGACGGCGAGCCGCCTGCTTTTCGGTTCCGGATTTGATATTGCGGAGAGAATACGGCGGGATGTCAGAGAAGAACTCAACATAACGGTATCGGTCGGAGTTTCCTTTAATAAAGTATTTGCAAAGCTTGGCAGTGACTACAAAAAGCCGGATGCAACGACTGTAATATCAGAAGATAATTTCAGGCAGTTTGTATATCCGTTGCCAGTTGAAGATTTGTTGTTTGTTGGAAAAAAGACCGCCGATGAGCTCGGAAGAATGGGTGTCAGGACGATCGGCGACCTTGCTGCCGTTTCCGAAAAAATGCTTGTATCCCGTTTCGGCAAGGCAGGGGAGGCGCTGTATTCTTACGCAAATGGTCTTGACGAAACCCCGGTGACACCCCCGTCCGGGGAACCGCAAAAAAGTATTAGCAACGGTTTTACATTCAGGCATGACCTGCGCAATCCGGATGAGTGCAGAACGGGGATTTATTATTTGTCGGAGCAGCTTGGCGTGCGACTTCGCCGCCAGGGACAATTGTGCCGTACTGTACAGCTTGCTATAAAAGACAGCTTTTTACGGGTTATTCAGCGACAGTCTCCTATCGACCCGCCGACCGATGTCGGAGGTGAGATTGCGTCATGTGCTCAGTCGCTTCTCGCAAAGTCGTGGCAGGGGGGCAAACCTATCCGCATGCTTACCGTGACAGTCTCTAATCTTATGTCTAAATCAGAACTCTCGGAGCAGATAGATTTGCTTTCTCCGAACGGAGATATCTATCACAAAAAAGGCGAAAAGAAAGAAATTGCGATGGATACTATCAGGCAGAAATACGGAGCTATGGCTATCAACCGCGGCTCAATCATGAATACAGATATCGGAATAGAGGGTGCCGGAATACGAAATCCGCTAAAGGCGTCGAAAGATAAAAAAACGGAGAATTAAAAATAAAAAAATCCCCTGTGCGAAGCTTCAAGAGATTTCGCACAGGGGAAAAATTTATTTTGTAGTGGAAATATAGTTATTGAGATTTATCTCGGCAACACATGGGATTGAGAGAGCGTCGTCAATGTGCGAAACCAAAATGACGAGAGAACTTTTCGATGCCTCCGAAATCATTCCGAGCAGTATTTCACGAAGCTCCGCGTCGAGTTCCTTTGTGGGTTCATCGAGAAGAATTATATCTCTGCCCGCAAAGAGCGCACGCGCAACGGAGACGCGCTGCTTCATGCCTCCTGACAGGTCGGAGGGGTATTTGTCCATGTCCGCGTCCTCAAAGCGCAGCTTTCGCAACATGTCGGCGGCATTCTCTGCGTCCTCGGCGTTTGTATGATTTTTAACCGCAAGGACATTTTCTTTAGCGGTCAGTGAATCGAAAAGACGATATTCCTGAAAGGCAAAAGATACTTTACCATCGCGGAATATTTTTCCGGAATAGTCGGGATCAAGACCGGCAATGATGCGCAGCAGGGTAGTCTTGCCGCTGCCGCTGTCGCCGAGCAGGCGGACAACTCCTCTGTCCGGGAGCGTTACGGTAATATCGGAAAATATCAGCTTGTCGCCGAAGTGCTTTCCGAGTGATTCAATATTTATCACTTTTTAGTCCCTCCGGCACATTTCTTCAGTAGGAATTTCAGAATTTTCTCGATGATAAGGCTCAGAATTATTACAGTGAGCGTCCACGCAAACAGCCGTTCTGTTTCAAAATATGCCTTTGAGTCATGAATTTCGCGACCTATAGAGTTCTTTGTGTAAGATATTATCTCTGCGGCTATGCCCGCCTTCCACGCGAGCCCGGCGGCGGTTATAATACCCGGCAGAAGAACCTCTGTGAATGCGGGATACCAGAGCAGGCGTATCTTTTTTCCAAGAGAAAAATCAAACACCTCTGCGACCTCGGTGAGTGAGCGGTCTATCGCCCGGAAGCTCGCGGCAGTGCTTTGTGCGACCACCGGCATTACCATGAGCAGGGCGATTGCGGTCGGCACGGCGGAGGAGGATATCAGCGCCCATATGACCATAATGACAGAGGCCACCGGAGTGGCACGGATTACCGATATTATCGGAGACAGAAGTATATCAAACGGAGGCAGGAACGCTGTAAGAGTGCCTATGAGCGCGCCTGCCAGAGTGCCGAGTAAAAAGCCGAGAAGCACTCGTGAAAGTGAAAGCGTAACGGTGAGGGCAAAGCCACCCTCGGAAAACATTCTGCCAAGCTCGCGAAGAACATCCGGGACACGCGGGAGAATCAGCGGACGCGCAAGTATAATCGCCGCCACCTCCCACACGCAGAGCCAGAATACGACGGCGAGTACCGAGAACAGAACTTTTTTCAGTACGGCTTTACTTTTTGTCGGCATTGTAATAGAAGCCGTCGGCAGGGAGCTTTGAGCCTATTGACTGCGGCATGCTGTTGTAAAGGACGGTGTAGAATGAAACAAGCGCATTCTTCATGCTGTCCCCGTCAAGGTAAACTATCGAGCCGTAGAGGTTTGTCAGTGCCTTCTTTGCTACAGGGAGCTTCGGGAGTATTCCGGCGTCGACTATCATCTGTGCGGCGGCATCGGTATTTTCGCGATTTGCTATATACTCGATTGATGCGCGGTATTTTTCGAGAAATGCGTCGACTTTGTCCGAAAAGTCGGCGAGGTATGCGCTCCGCACGACAATGCACCCCATTGTAAGGGAAGAATCGGATATCCTGTCCCATTCGGCAGAGAGATTAAGGGCGACCTTACAATCGGAATTCTGCGTCAGTGCCACCGTTACCTTCGGTTCGGGGAGGACGGCAACCGTGACCGCTCCGGACACAAGATCCGCTACGAGCGTGTCATGGTCCTTTGCGATTTCAATTGTGGCGTTTACACTGTTCTTTTCGAGGATGTAGGAGAGAATAGGCTTCGTTGTAGATCCGGCAACGCTTGTGTAAACAGTGAGTCCCTCAAGGTCGTTTATGCTGTTTATTGTCATACCGTTTGTCAGAAGGTACAGAGAGCCGAGCGTGTTGACCGCGGCAACCTTCAGCAGGCTTTCATCACGGTTGTAGAGCGTCGCTGCCGTGTTGGTGGGCAGACAGAGAAGGTCGGTTTTTCCGGCGGAGAGGTCTGCCGTAGCAAGACTGGGGTCGGAATAAACGGTGAATTTATAATTGTCGGGATTTGAACTTGCGGTTCCGGAAATAAGCTGTGCCATGCCCATTCCGGTGGGACCGCTGAGCACTCCGATTGTCATTCCGGTGTACTCTTTTTTTGGGTCGTCGCCCACGTCATCCGGGGTCGGAGTGTCATTCTTGCACGAGAAAAGGGCAAGGGACATGAGAACGAGTGAAGCGAGGAGGAGAATTGCGAGAATTTTTTTTGTTGTTTTCATCTGTGTATACCTTTCATTCCGTCAGGATTTATTATTTTTACTTTCCTGTCAGCATAAGTTATGTAGCCGCTCCGGACAAGAGAGTCCAGTGCACGGTAAACGGAGGCGCGTCCTATATCGACAGCGCGCGCCACGCTTTGGGCATTGAGCGAAAACTCGTCGGTTCCGAGCGCCTCGGATACCCGCAGGAGATGCCGCGCTACCTTTTCTTCGGTATCTGCCCCGGTATATGCCGCGATTTTTTCGTTAAGAAAGACGATACGCCCGCAGAGAAATGAGATTACATTTTCGGCTATCTTCGGATATGAATTTATAAGTTCCTTCAGATCTCCCTCTGGAATGTAGATAACGCGTGTGTTTCTCACAGCGACTATCCGCGTCGGAAATTCATTTGATTTTTCAAATACGGAAAGTATGCCGAATGAACCGTATCGCTCAACCGTTGACAGCGGAACGGTACAACCGTTCAGCCTCATGCGCTCTACCAGACATTCTCCGCGCATGACAAAGTACAGCCTGCGCTCAAATGTCCTTGCGGAATATATTTCGTCGCCCTTTTTCGGTTATGAAATTGCGCTTTTTACACATAAGCGACATGTCTTCGTCACCTATGTCAGAAAACAGAAAAGTATCGCGCAGAAAGTCGAATACCGTTTTTCTCATAAAACATCGAGCCTCATATGATTTTTTCTTAAAACTATATCATTTGATACACATTGTAACACGTTTATTGCTTTTTGTCAATAGAAATACATTCAAAATCTTATGCACATATTTTTCTGAAAGGGGATTGCATTTTTTGTCGGAGTATGATATACTTACTTTATAAAGTGTATTTAACGCGCCAGCGCGCGTCTGTTGGTAGTGCGTTTTTTATCGAAAGGTAATCTCACGATGAATTTTTTGTTCTCCGCGGTCGAGTACGGTTATCGGGATATTCCGACCGTATTCCGCGAGTTGTTTTCAGCGTTCCGTGACTTCGGTCCGCGTGACGCCG
Organism: uncultured Clostridia bacterium; assembly: GCA_937914815.1. Classification (GTDB taxonomy): domain Bacteria; phylum Bacillota; class Clostridia; order Oscillospirales; family CAG-272; genus UBA1740. The sequence goes on along the minus strand of CALDMI010000074.1, from coordinate 1,484 downwards.
TTGATATATTGTTCCTGTCGGCCCTGCTGTTTTTGACTTTCCGCTTTATACGGGGCAGAAAAGCCGGGGCGCTTCTTATGGGCATCGCGGTATGCGTTGTCGTGTGGTTTGTGTCATTTATTTTCAGGCTGCAGGCTATAAACTATGTCTTCTCGGGAATTTTCAAGATAGGTGCGATAGCCGTCGTTATCATTTTTCAGCCGGAAATCCGGGACGCGCTCGAAAAGCTCGGCTCCGGGTCGATGAGCGGAATAATGCTTATGAGCGACCAGAAGAAGAAAAGGCAGCTTTACTATAACGCGGTTCAACAGGTGTGTCTTGCCGTGGGTGACCTTGCAAAGACAAAGACCGGGGCGCTTATCGTGATAGAGCGGACAACAAAGCTCGATGATGTCATTCAGACAGGTGTAACAATCAACGCCGATGTCAACTCCTTCCTGCTTCGTAACCTTTTCTTCAACAAGGCTCCGTTGCATGACGGGGCTGTCGTAATCGACAGCGGGCGTATCGCCGCCGCCGGTTGCCTCTTACCGCTTACCCGTCGCTCGGATATTGACAGTGATCTCGGCACCCGCCACAGGGCGGCAATCGGTCTCTCTGAGACGAGCGATGCGATAACGGTTGTTGTCTCCGAGGAGACCGGAATAATATCCGTGGCGTATGACTGCACGCTTACAAGAAACTATACACCGGATTCATTGCGCAGGTTTCTGAATGAAAAACTTCTTCATTCAAAGTCCGATGCGGATAACTGAGGGAAATATGAAAAACGATAAACTGAAAGTCACACTGGGCAATGTTTTGTCGCTGATCGGCTGTGTCGCCGCGGCAATTCTGATATGGCTCATCGTGAAGTATAATGATAGTTCGTCCGCAGAGCAGGCGCTTTCCGTCCTCCGCGGGCTCCGAGGAATGAGATGAGCGATACTGCGACCCTGCTGATTAACAATATCAGATTGTCTCCGGACGCCTCTGAACAAGAGGCGTTTTCCGTTGCAGGGGGAAGACTGCGTTCGGCAGGATTGAAAACGGACGGTGCCGAATATTCGATATACAGAAAAAGCGTCGATGCGCGGAAAAGAGACGCTGTTTCACTCATATACACCGTCGCGGTTGAGATAAAGGTCCCGGTCGGCGATAGGCTCACCGAAAGGCTTCGCGAGAAAAACATCGCGACGCTTGTATCGGAAACTCCAAAGGTAAGTTATGGCGATGAGAAGCTGTCCGCGCCGCCGGTTATAGTCGGCTCCGGTCCGTGCGGCATGTTCGCCGCGCTTATGCTCGCTGAGAACGGGTATCACCCGGTCGTTGTTGAGAGAGGTGACGCGGCAACAGAGAGAAAGGAAGAGGTCAACCGCTTCTTCAGGACCAGAGTTCTTGACCCCGATACAAATATACAGTTCGGCGCCGGAGGAGCAGGGACATTTTCGGACGGTAAGCTTGTTACAAGGACAAATGATCCGCTTATCTCCTATGTTCTGCGC
>CALDMI010000073.1 GCA_937914815.1 uncultured Clostridia bacterium | reverse complement strand
CCCCCGTTCCCTCCGTTACCTCCGCAGGAGATGAGCAGCGAGCACGTGCAGATAAGCAGGAGGATTGACGCGAATATCGCCGCGAGATATTTGATTGATCTTTTTTTCATGGGTGTCTCTCTTTCTGTATTGTAGCCTGATTTTGTCCGCCGGACAACGGTTACATTTTAGCATAAATCCTGCAAAAAATCAACCCCATTTTTCCGCCGCACAGCCGTGCGGCATTTTTTATTAATTCTGATTACAGCGAGGTTTTAGAAAAAAATGAAAATCAAAGAATGGCTGCCCTTATGGCTCGAAAATTATGTGAAGCCGACAGCAAAGGAGAAAACCTGTCACCGCTATTCCGAAGTAGTGAAACATCACCTGATACCGCACATCGGGGAACTTGAAATGGCGGATGTAACGCCGCTTATCCTGCAACAGATGATAACCGAGCTTTCCGCACAGGGGAATCTCCGGACAGGCGGTACTCTGTCCGCAAATACGGTGAATGTAATCATTACCGTAATTCAATCCGCTCTCCGCGTGGCATATCAGCTCGGTTATATTACGGAATATATCGCCGATAAGGTGAGACGCCCGAAGGCGGCAGAAAAGCAAATCGAGTGTTTTACGGTGAAAGAACAGAAAAAGATCGAGGCGGCGGCGCTTGCTGACAGGCGCCCGAAGATGTTCGGGATTGTTCTGTGTCTTTATACAGGGCTACGCATAGGGGAATTACTCGCTCTCACATGGTCTGATGTGGATTTTTCAAAAGGGGAACTGACGGTGAGTAAAAGCTGTCACGACAGCAGAAAAGACGGCAGATACTGCCGCCTGACAGAGGCGCCGAAAACGCCGACCTCCCGTCGTATCGTTCCGATCCCGCGACAGCTTTTGCCGCTTCTCCGTGAGCAAAAGAAAAAGTCCTCTTCCGCATTTGTCATCGGAGAGAACAAGGTAAAAACAGTGAGATCCTATCAGTACAGCTTCACATTACTCCTTCGTCGCCTCGGCATTCCGCATCGCGGGTTTCATGCCCTGCGACACACCTTTGCCACTCGTGCGCTGGAGTGCGGCATGGATGTCAAAACGCTGTCGGAAATCCTCGGTCACAAAAACCCGACGGTTACGCTGAACCGCTATGTTCACAGTCTCATGCCGCATAAACACGAGATGATGAACCGCCTCGGAAAAATGCTATAAAAATGCACCTATTGTTATAATAGGTGTAATTTTCAACCCCATTATAGCACCGAAAATCTGCCGTGTCAATGTACTTTGAAGAATTTTGTTAAAAATCTACCCTAATATTCCCGAAATATCGTCTCTCCGCCCGGATTTTAGTGAAAAAACAAGAAGAATTTTTCACCTAATATAACAATAGGTGAAAAAGC
>CALDMI010000072.1 GCA_937914815.1 uncultured Clostridia bacterium | reverse complement strand
ATTCCGTCGGGCAGATAATCCCGCAACACCTCGGATGAGATTTTGATGGTCTCCCTTTGGTTTGCCTTTTCTTCCGCCATAATTTCGGCGATCCTCTCCGGTGTTAGGTTGCCTTCCCGACTGATTTTCTTCAACCGTACCGCTTGTGAAAGAGACGGTGTTCTTTCTTCTGTCTCTATGATCTCAAGAAGGTCTGCCTGTTCCTGTTCATTGAGGTAAGACAGTTCCACTGCCGGGCGGAATGCGATTCTTCCCGCATCCACAAGGTCGAGTAAACCTTGGACAAGGTAAGTCAGGCGGATATAGCGGAAGATCTGCCGTCGGCTTTCCTCTGCGCTTTCCGCAATCTCCGTGGCGCTATCCACCGGCTTTGTGTCCTGTGGGCACAAGGTAGGCTTTTGTCCCTGCCGATCCAGAGCTTCCAGTTTCATTTTGTAGGCAAAGGCTTTCTCGGACGGTAGCAGATACTCCCGGTGAAGATTGCTGTCCACCATGGCGATAACGGCTTGATTGCGATCGAGATTTAAGATGTTGGCAGGAATGCAATCCAGTTTCAGTCGTTGGCAGGCATGGTAACGGCGATGACCGCTGATGATTTCAAAATAATCCGTCTCGTTGTTGTTCTCCTTGCGGATGGCACGGACGGTGATGGGCGTGAGAACCCCGTATTGACGGATGCTCTCCATCAAAGCGGTCATTTCTTCATCGTCACGGACACTGAACGGATGATCCTGCATGGGACGGATGCGATGGAGACCGATGGAATAAATCTTCTTTTCAGATAATTGAGACGATGGCGTTTGGGTGTTATTTTCACTCATTCTTCTTTACCTCCCATCCTGATAACGGTTCGCATGTGATACCGATACGGCGGCAAAAACGCATCCCGTACCAAATCATAAAGTCTCCAGATTTCACGCGTCGCTTTGCCGAGCACCTCCTTTTCCTCGGTCGATAGTTTTGCTACCTGAAGCGGAAGAACATTCAGGCGATCTCCGATTTCCCGAAGCCGGTCAATGATCTCCCGGCAATCCTCCGGCGGCTTGGTGGCAATGCCGGTGCCTTGAATGGCGGCTCGCAGAAATGCCTCCTTTCCCCAGTGCGTTTTCGAGAGGCACTTTTTCAGATGTGCCAGTTCCCGGTCGTTCAGGTGCACCCGAACGATATGATTTCTTTCTCTCATACTCTTTTCCCCTTTCTTTGAATATGTACCGAAAGACTGGGGGTCTTAGGGGGCATCCCCTAAAAGCCGAATTTGGGGCTCCAAATTCATTGCTCGCTAAAAGAAAAAGACAACAATAGAGGGATAACCGGAAATGAGGTTACAACGGCTTTCAGCCCAAAGCAACACACCGTCGTGTCTCACAAAAGCGAGGTATTTTTACTTCGGTGAAGCGCCGCTTTACTTTGTGTCCGGTGGACACCCGGCGAAAAACCAAGTGGCGATTACCTATTGATACAAGAAGGTGTCCTCACTATACCGACAAAAAAGCGGCAAAAGGTGAAGGTTTTTCGGAAAGTTTTTTGATTTTCCTGCAAAAGAACGATCAGCATAAATGTCAGCCCTTCACTATACCGACATTTCAAGCCCTGAATGTAAGGTTTTCGGTGAAAATATTTGCAAAAAAATTTGAAGCATCGCAATAACAATGATTTCACAGTCCGGATGAATGAGCATAGAAAAAGCACCCGACCGTTGCCGATCGGGTGCCATAAAATGATTTATACCGGAGAAAAAGTCAAAATCCCCCGCTCCCGCCGATTTCCGTAACATCTCCACCGAGTGTAACATCCTGATTGCAGAAGTAGCAATGTGCGGTCATGGTACGCTGATCCCAACAGGATATATGCCCGCAGGAGCACAGGAAAAATCCTTTTGCACCGCAATGTGGGCAACCGGGATAGTTGGCGCCTTCCTCGAAGGTTCCCCGCATTGTGGTGGAAAAGCCCTGTTCACGGCGGTCTGCACCGTCTTTCAGTGGAAACGCCCAGGCGTATTCCCATGTGCGGCTGTTTATCTGATCAAAACGAATCCCGAACAGTTTATTGTGCTTTGCGCATTTACAGATCACTGCTACCATTTCCTTCATGCAGTTACCACCCCAGTTCCATGATATTTTGACTTTGATTGACGGAAAACTGTACCCCGATCCTATCCCTTGACGGGAACAGCACAGACAGCGTCTGTATAGCGGCTTGTACGATCTCTTGGTCTGTCATACCGACACCGATCTCTTTGCGAAAACTGATGCCATTCTGCCCGGAGCGAACCGCCGCCGAGAGAAGCCGTTGTAAGTCCTCCTTCCGGCGCAGAATTGTTCCGGTATGTGTGTAATAATCCATATCGGCAGCGGGGCACGCCGGAAACACACCGTCTGCGACATGATCCCGCGCCATCTGCGCATCGGACAGATTGAAATAATCATGCCGGATGCAGGACTTTCCGGAGAGATTTACATCCCATGTGACATCCAGCCAAGAGGGACGGTCGCCAATTTTTACAAGATTCCACGCATGAGACACATCGCCGGGCGCAGGATCATCGGGTCTGCTGGCTTTCCCTGTTACCACAACGCATTTGATGTTCAGCGCATTGAGAAGCAGTTTTGTAGTCTTGGCAATGCCCTCGCACACGGCAGACTTATAGAAAAGAACGCCGAGAATGGTATTGCTGCGATTTGCATAAGCGTCCAGGTTATTTGCCGCCACATGGTCATAAAGAACATTGCGAACCAAGATATCGTGCAAGGACAATTCCCGCTCGTAATCGGTGCTGCCATTTACTTTGGAAAGAATCTTTTGCATGATAGTCTGGATCTTCGCCTGCATCTGCTTCGCTTCCTGCGGTGTGTGCAGATAGGATGGTTGCAGCACCTTCTCCAGCGCCGTTATGTGTCCGGGGATATTCCGAAAATCCACATAAAACAAGTGCGGGTTGTCCATATCCACGGCATATAAAATCCTGACGGGATCAACGCCAAGCCCCGTGAGCATCGGAATATGAATTTCCGGCACAAAGGCTGTCAGTCCATTGTAAATCGTCTTGTAGATTTTCTTTTCCCGGTCAGATAAGAGGGTGTAATAGTAGCGGTCGTAAATCATTTTTTATTATAAAGTTTTTGATATTGTTCAATAGAATCAATCATTTTTTTATATACTTTTCCACCTGATTCTATTATCACAAATTTTATTTTGGAACGGAAGGATTCGCCCGCCTTAATAGCGTTTTCAATGTTTTTGTTCAGTGCATCCAAATCTATACCTATTGCGATTTGGTCTTCCGGAAATAGCAAATGTGGTGAAGCAAAAACATTTGAGCCCCTTACACCATATGTGGGTGCACAATCTATCGGAAACCATGTCTTTCCAATTAAACATCCAAAAGTAACAAGCCTTATTTCTCGGTTTGAACGATTCATAACTGATAAATATACGCATGGGCGATTGGAACTCGTGCCAAAGTGTTTGCTGAACCCCATCGAGAGATGCAATGATTTTATCGTCTGTTTTCTAATTTGATATAGCGTTATGAGTACTGCTAACAAAGAAGCGCCCCCTCCAATCAGACTTCCGAGAGAAGCGACGATCGTCCATGCATCGGATTGAGAACAAATATTCATTAATATTTCCACCAATATTTTTCCTCCTCATTTGCAAGAGTTGTAACCAATTACCACACACAAAATGACTATCAGAGCAATAAATAGCCAGCCAAGAAAGATGTGCATTTTGTATATCCATTCCAAAACCGTCTCGGCGGCTTCACATTTCTCAAGAATTCTATCAGGTGCAAATTCAAAAAAGAAATTTGAGATAAAATAAGTAATAAGCCCAGGAAAAAAGAGGAACACCCACGCACTATTCGTATTCAATTTCAATATAACAATCAACATACATACACATGGTGTAAAAGCGAAAACCAATTCGAACATGCTAATCCACAAAGTGTTGAAAAATATCTTGAGTTTTCTTTTTTTCTCTTTTACAAGTGCTTTTTTAAGGTCATTTCTTTTCTTGGCTGTGAGCGTATCCTTTTGGAGATTGCTTGGTATTGAATCACCACATACGGGACGACATTTATTCTCAAGAAAAAAACGCAAATTATCTATTGAAGGATTTCCACATATAGGACAAGATGTAAATTCATACGGAGAATAATGACATCTTTTGCATTTTGTACATTCTATCTCCGTCTCATATGGAAGATTTGCATTTTCCACCGTGTTAAAATAATCTTCATGTTGCTTTTCTCGCTCTAATTTCACATAATCCTGCCAAATCTTTGGCTTTCCAACACAAGAATCGCCGTATTTCTTTTTTGCTTCTTCATAGTCAAAATGTTCTTCTTGCGTTTTCCCGCAACGGCTACAATACCGTTCTGCTGTTTTTTCTTTTTCTGCAGAGGGGTGCCAGCGGTTCCATGCATGTCCAAGCGCTTTTGTTTTCCGCGTTTCCGTATAATTACACTTTCGGCAGAAGCGCGTTTCTGTGCCACCATGGGTACAATCGGCATGCGTTTTCTCAATCCAATCGCTGAAATCATGCTGTTCGGCGGGAACGGTACGGGTTTCCGTATAGCCGCACAGCTTGCATGTTCTTGCTTCTGCCCCTTCGGTCCCGCAAGTCGCGGGCGTGGTGACTTCCCAATTCCCGAATTCATGCTCTCGCTTCGGCAATGTCACAATCTTTTCGGCACCGCAATTTTTGCAACGCATTTTTTGTGCGCCATCCGAATCGCAGGTTGGCGCTACCGTTTCAACTTCCTCATAGGCATGAGGGAGTTTCAATTTGTAATTGTCCTTATATTCATACCCGCAGGCGCAAGAATGTAATGTATAGCCCTGCTCTGCACAGGTGGGCGGCACTACGGTATCGGTGTAGGAATGGATATGCGTCAGGTCATCGCTTTCGGTGGCTTTTTTCTTTTTGCGAGGTGCGGCAGGCACTTTTTTCTCCGGTTCCGGCTTTGGCTCTATCAACGCCGACTGCCAAAGAGCAATCCCGGATTCCACCATTTTGCCCATCAAACCGTAATTCTCTTGCAGAATCCGGCGATAGCGGCAAAGATCCAGCTCATCCACCGTCCCTTTGTTCTGCATTTCCGATGTAATCCCTGCCATCTGTATCGTGCAAAGCACATGAATCAGCCCCTTGAAACCGTTGGGATATAAGTCCAACAAAATGGCTTTCAGTTTTTTGTCATCCGATAAGCAAGCCGGATATTGTGTGATAACTGATTTTAAGTTGATTTGTTCCATGTCATTTATCCATTCCTACATTGAATCAAAATTGTCATTTTATCTTACTCGTATAGATATTTCATGTGATTCATGATAAATGAGTTAAGACCGTACCCACGTTCAGCTAAATATTTTGCTTCTTCAACAAGATCTTCCCCTGCAGATTCATACGAATAACGATATATTCTATAACTTCCGTAAAACTTCACATCAATGTAAGTTGAATGAATTGAGTATGCCTCGACATTCGAGTTTCCATTTAGATTTAGATACCTTTCCATATCATCTTATCTCCTAATATTTTTAGAAATTATCTCCTACAGGGTCATAATTTGTAAATTCTCCTGCTTTGGCCTTTTCATTTTCAATAGTCGCGTTGTTTTTATTAATTTCAGATTGTATATTGTTAATTTTAACACCATATTCATTGTTTTTTTGCCGACGGGATTCATCGGCAGACAATTTTGCTTCTGCTGTAATCCGAGTTTGCTCCTCTATGGTTTTTAGAATTTTTCTTTTCAACAAGAATTTATAAAATGGAGTGCATTTTAGTTGTTCTCTTAGTGATGATTCAGCTTTTTCAGCTTCACAATATTGCATTTCTTCATTTGTTTTTTCATCTCTTTCTTTTTTTAATGCAATAAGATTCTTTTCGTTTTCCGAATTTAAATCTAATAAATACGAAATTTTTTCATTACACTCCTTTATTTTTTGCTGTATTTCGCTATATTCGGCAGCGTGATTCTCCCAATACTCTTTAACCGCCTTTTCTTTTTTTTCTTTTTTGATTCGTTCTTCTTCTCTTTTCCGATCTTCCTCTTCTTTTTGTCTCTTACTCTCTATTTGCTTTTTCAGTTTCTTGAATTCTCGAATATTGCATTTTACTTTTTCATTAATTTTTGAATCGTATTTCTTTACAAATTCAATAGCAGGTTCATTTCCACGCTGTGCTGCCATCCTATAGTATTTTAGTGCTTCATCATCATTTGGAAGCACACCATATCCTTTTTCATAGCATAGTGCCAAATAGTACATGGCGGAATCATCATGTTTTTCAGCTGCCTTTTGAATATAATTATATCCTCTTTCGTATCTATAACTCCCTCAGCAAGGATGTTAAGATACAACGTGTTAGAATCTATGAGATGCGCCCTTCTGTTATTTTCAAAAATTGTGAAGTTCGCACCGTTCTTTTCCATTTTGTAAAATATATCCAGAGCAACTGGTGCTAACTGATAAGCGAATTTACCTCTTTTAATACTGGTGGCATGGTTAATGTTGTTAAAAGCGTGATTTTCACTCGATGTCAAGGTATCGACAGCACTATACCAAGATTTTAATATTTCCTTACGTACGAATGGCTCATTAACCAATTTGCTATCGGGATTGCCCTCTATATAAAATCCTGATACGAGGCATTCATTCTTTGCCTTATTATCAATATCTGAATCGAAATTACCACTCTCATCCAGGAATAAGCTATACTCTTTCATATTAAATATCTCCTATGTTTGATTCGTTGTCAAGAAATGCGAACACCTCACCGGGTTCGACATGAAGCGCAGTGCATATTTTCTCAAGCACTTCCATCGAAACATATTCATCCCGCCGCAGTTTTGTCATTGTGTTGGGTGCTACCCCAATGATTTTTCGCAAATCTGCTTTACTCATTCTTTTATCAACCAACAGTTTCCAGAGGCGATTATAAGAAACCATCGTAACCACTTCCTTTTTGTCATTTTTCTATATTATAACACATAATGTTTAATAATGCAACGCTTTTCGCACATTTTTGAGAGCTCTTCTCAGTTTTGAGTAAAAATACTTTTTTTCTTTGCGTGGCATTTACGATGTTTTTATATGTCAATATTTTATTTGCAAAAAAGGCTTCGGGGGTCCGAAGCCTTTTTTGTGTGAATTTACAGGTACTCTCTGACAGCCGAGAAGGTTTTACCTATTGAATCGTTTATTTCAATATCGCGGTCGGGGCGCAGGGGGATGCCGATAGGGTCGCGGTTGATGATGGCGAGGTGCTGTCCGCGGAAATATCGGACGTATGATGCCGCGGGATAGACGGTCAGCGATGTGCCACCGATAATCAGCATATCGGCGCCGGAGATTGCCCTGATTGCGCCCTCCACTTCCCTCTCCGGCAACTGCTCTCCATAGAGTGTGACATCACAGCGGACGATGCCGCCGCAGGTGCAATGCGGGATACTTTCGGCGGAGGTGAAAATATAATCGGCGGGATATCTCTTTCCGCAGCGCGAGCAATAATTCCGTCTTGTCGTGCCATGGATTTCAAAGACATTTATGCTGCCGGCGCGCTGATGCAAGCCGTCAATATTCTGTGTAACGATAGCTTTGAGCTTTCCGATGCGCTCAAGGTCGGAAAGAAAATGGTGTGCGGCATTCGGCTCCGCATTGCGCGTGTCCATCTTCTGACGGTAAAACTCAAAGAACACCTCCGGGTGTTCTGTCAGACAATCGTGGCTGAGCAGATATTCCGGAGTGTAATTCTCAAAGCCGACATTCGGGCGGTTATAAAGCCCGTCCTTACTGCGAAAATCCGGCACGCCGCTCTCGGTCGACACGCCCGCCCCACCGAAAAAGACGATATTATCCGACCCGCGGATATATTCCGCGAGCTTTCTGACGGCGTCGCTCATACTTTTTTCCTTTCATATCTCACTTTTTAATTTCGATTAAAAAAGCCTTACAGGTAGATTATACACCATTCCCATTACAATAGCAAGAGTAATGCAAAACAGGCGCGAAAGAAATTACAAAAAAGCGTAAAAAGCGACAGATTTACGGATTTTACAAAAATTCCGGCGGGCGGCTGGTCTCCGTTTTTTGTCTTTTCGGGGGTGAAAACGGGTGAATTATACCGTATTTATGTATAGATGATGCGCATTTAATACGACTTTTGATTTTATTTGGGCTATT
>CALDMI010000071.1 GCA_937914815.1 uncultured Clostridia bacterium | reverse complement strand
GGCAAGATAATGCTTCTTCTCACCCGAAAGAGAACGTTTGGATTTCATATCAAAACGTGGGCATTCATACAAAATTTTAGCATCGATAAGTGCTTTGACGTATTTGGAAACGGTAGAGATATTGATAGGTGTACCGCTTTTTCTTATTGCATCGCAAATATTGTTCAGGCTCGTAGTTGCGCCGAAGTTGTTGATAACATATTTGCGAATTGTTTCAAAGGTTTCTTTGTATTTAACTTTCAAGCGCTTACGAATATCTTTTTCAAAAATTTCCGAAACGACATCTTGAACATATTTTCTTTTATCAGCTATATCGTCAAGCAGAACCGCTCTCGGAAAACCGCCTTCAAGAATATAATTCGTAAGCTCTATCATTGGATTAGGATTTATAGGTTTCCCGAAGAAAGCTTTCATCTCTTCATATTCTTGGAAATTTAAAGTAAAAAGTTCAAACTCAACATATCTACCTGTCAGTTTCGTAACTAATTCGCCGCTTAATAGATACGAGTTTGATCCGGTAATAAAAATCGACCAGTTTCCGTCTGTTCTGAAACCGTTAATAACCGTCTCAAAATCTTTGACATTTTGAACCTCGTCGATAAAGAGATATTTCATCTCTTCCGTTTCGCATTTTGACATAATCAAAGATTCTAATTGATTAGCCGTTACAACATTTCTATATTCACGTTTATCGAGGTCGAGATAAATGATTCTCGATTCCGGAGTTCCAGCTGCTTTAAGCTCATTTGCAATCATTTGCATTAAACTTGATTTTCCGCAGCGACGTACACCTGTGATAACTTTAATCAAATCGTCCGCATGGTAGAAACCACGTATTTTTTTTAAGTAATTTTCTCTGATATACAAGTCCATATTAGAAATCTCCTTTGCGAATACTATATCAAAAAAAATAACAAAAGTCAAGTTATGGATAGTGATTTTCATTTTTTTGCAAAAATACTATCGATAAACCACTTTGTTCTATTACCGTTATGTCTACTTTCCATATGTTTTCTTTTCTCATAGATGAATCCTCCAATATGTTTTTTATCGTTGACTGGCAGGTCATCTTATTATATCATATTGGAGGATTCCTTTTCATCGGTTAACCTTTTTTGAACCACGCGACTATCGCGTGGTTTTCGTTATACAATAAAAGAGCCGCGGTCGGAAAAGACTGCGGCTCCTCTGGCGTTCCCGGGCGGATTCGAACCGCCGACCTTCCGCTTAGGAGGCGGATGCTCTATCCTGCTGAGCTACGGAAACCTGTTATTCGCCGTCGGTGCGCCGACAGCCCTATTATTCTATCACATTGCGCGCGGCTTTGCAATACCTTTTTTTCATTTTTCCCTCTCCGTTTATCCTACATTTATATAATATATCGGGCAAATATGTGCACTTTTTTTCGTTTATATTGTATTTTTTGCCCAAAATATATTTTTTTGCGTGAAAACTATGGAAATCTTGCCTATAATGTGATATAATCGGACAGAGTGAGTATTGTCCGGCGCGGTTCCGTCTGTCAGAGACTAAAATAAAATGCTCTTTATGACGCGTGAATCGGCGCGGTGACAGGTCACATCAAGAACAGCTATCAATAGAAAATAAATATACCGGAGGAAAAAACACATGAGCAAAAAGTATGTTTACCTCTTTTCAGAGGGAAACAAGGACATGCGCAATCTTCTCGGCGGTAAGGGGGCAAACCTTGCCGAGATGACCAACATCGGTCTCCCTGTTCCTCAGGGCTTCACGATAACGCATGCACACAGTATTATGAGGACGGAAGAAAGATCAACGACGAGATCATGGCTGAGATCATGAAGAATGTCGAGGTCATGGAGAAGATCAACGGCAAGAAGTTCGGCGATCTCAAGAACCCGCTTCTCGTATCTGTCCGTTCTGGTGCGCGCGCATCCATGCCCGGAATGATGGACACCATACTTAACCTCGGTCTTAACGACGAGGTTGTGGCTTCCATGATAGCCGGCAACCCCGACCCGAAGTTTGAGCGCTTCGTATACGACTCCTACCGCCGCTTTATCCAGATGTTCTCCGACGTCGTCATGGAGGTCGGCAAGAAGCACTTCGAGGCTCTTATCGACAAGATGAAGGAAGAGAAGGGCGTACATTACGATGTAGAGCTCACCGCAGAGGATCTTAAGACCCTTGCAGGTCAGTTCAAGGATGAGTACAAGCGTGCTCTCGGAGTGGACTTCCCCGCCGACCCGAAGACCCAGCTCTACGAAGCTATCCGCGCCGTCTTCCGTTCGTGGGACAACCCCCGCGCGAACGTTTACAGACGCGACAATGATATTCCCTACTCCTGGGGCACGGCAGTCAATGTAATGCCCATGGTATTCGGAAACCTCAACAACAACTCGGGTACAGGCGTTGCTTGTAAATGCACAGGGCGAGGATGTCGTTGCCGGTGTCCGTACTCCCATGCCGATCTCCGAGATGGAGAAGCAGTTCCCCGAGGCTTATGCGCAGTTCGTCAAGGTCTGCGACACCCTTGAGGAGCACTACCGCGACATGCAGGACATGGAGTTCACCGTCGAGAACGGCAAGCTCTTCATGCTCCAGTGCCGTAGCGGTAAGAGAACCGCAAAGGCGGCTCTCAAGATAGCCTGCGACCTTGTTGACGAGGGAATGATCGACGAGCGCAAGGCAGTTCTTATGATAGACCCGAGAAACCTCGATACACTTCTCCACCCGCAGTTTGACCCGAAGGCACTCAAGATCGCGCAGGCGGTCGCAAAGGCTCTCGCGGCATCGCCCGGAGCGGCTTGCGGTAAGATAGTCTTCACCGCAGAGGACGCAAAGGAATGGAAGGAGCGCGGCGAAAAGGTCGTTCTCGTCCGTCTTGAGACCTCTCCCGAGGACATCGAGGGAATGAAGGCGGCACAGGGCATACTCACCGCACGCGGCGGTATGACCTCCCACGCGGCAGTCGTTGCCCGCGGTATGGGTACCTGCTGTGTTTCCGGATGCTCCGCTATAACCAACTTCGACGAGGACAACAAGTCCTTCGTTATCGCCGGCAAGACCTATCACGAGGGTGATATAATCTCCATCGACGGCTCGACCGGTAATGTTTACGACGGCGCTATCGCTACCGTTGACGCCACCGTTTCCGGCGACTTCGGCAGAATCATGGCATGGGCTGACAAGTACAGAAAGCTCCGTGTACGCACGAACGCCGACACTCCGAGAGACGCAAAGAAGGCGCGCGAGCTCGGCGCCGAGGGTATCGGTCTCTGCCGTACTGAGCACATGTTCTTCGAGGGCAACAGAATAGACGCATTCCGTGAGATGATCTGCGCTGACACCGTCGAGGAGCGCGAGGCTGCTCTTGAGAAGATACTCCCGATGCAGCAGGGCGACTTTGAGAAGCTCTATGAGGCACTTGAAGGCAACCCCGTTCCCATAAGATTCCTTGATCCCCCGCTCCATGAGTTCGTTCCCACCGAGGAGGCGGACATCGAGATCCTCGCCGCGGCACAGCACAAGACCGTCGCACAGATAAAGTCCATCATAGCTGCCCTCCACGAGGCTAACCCGATGATGGGTCACAGAGGCTGCCGTCTTGCTGTCACCTACCCCGAGATCGCAAAGATGCAGACAAAGGCTGTCATCCGCGCGGCTATCAATGTAAAGAAGAAGCACCCCGACTGGAAGCTTGTTCCCGAAATAATGATACCCCTTGTCGGAGAGATCAAGGAGCTCAAGTTCGTAAAGGATATCGTCGTAAGCGTTGCAGACGAGGAGATCCGCGCCGCAGGCTCCGACCTCAAGTATGAGGTTGGTACCATGATAGAGATCCCGAGAGCGGCTCTCACCGCTGACGAGATAGCAAAGGAGGCTGAGTTCTTCTGCTTCGGTACGAATGACCTTACCCAGATGACCTACGGCTTCTCCCGTGACGACGCCGGAAAGTTCCTCGGCTCCTACTATGACGCGAAGATCTTCGAGAGCGATCCGTTCGTCAAGATCGACCAGGTCGGCGTCGGCAAGCTTATGAAGATGGCTGTAACCCTCGGACGCGAGGTTCGCCCGGATATGCACATCGGTATATGCGGTGAGCACGGCGGCGACCCGTCCTCCGTTGAGTTCTGCCACAAGCTCGGTCTCACCTATGTTTCCTGCTCGCCCTTCAGAGTTCCGATTGCGAGACTCGCAGCGGCACAGGCAGCACTTAAGGACTGATAGTCAGATAAAATAAAAAATCCCGGGGTACCCGGGTGTGCCACCGGCTGTGAAAGCAGCCGGTGGATTTTTATATTGATGTGCACGGTAACAGGCGGTTGGTTTTCTGTTTTTTCGCAAGTTCGCCAGAAAAAATGCGGTTGTTTACATTTTTTCGACCGTAAAAATGTAATGCGCAACATTTTTTCATATGAAAAATGCAAGCGTCTTGACTTTTTGCCTTTTTAAGGTATAATATAAGCAGATACATTTTACGGAGGGCGTTAACTTGTACAGAACAGCAATAGAAAGTCTCAAAGCATGGAAAAGAAGTCCTGACAGAAAGCCGCTTATCATTGAGGGGGCAAGGCAGGTCGGAAAAACATGGCTCATGCGGGAGTTCGGCAGCATTTCATATAAAAGAACCGTATATATCAACTTTGACTCAAATGCACGGATGACCGAGCTTTTTTCGTCTGACCTCAATGTAAAGCGTATCATTATGGGGCTTGAGATTTATGCGGACGAAAAAATCGTCCCGGATGACACATTGATAATATTTGACGAGGTGCAGGAGGTTCCGCGCGCACTCTCGAGTCTCAAATATTTCTGCGAGGACGCGCCCGAATATCACATTATTTGTGCCGGGTCGCTACTCGGAATAGCGCTTCATAACGGCACATCGTTCCCCGTTGGAAAGGTCGATTTTCTGAACCTGTACCCGCTCTCATTTAGAGAATTTCTTATGGCGACCGGAAAGGGAAAGTACGCCGATCTCATCGCCGCGAGAGACTATGGCATGATGACAGCATTTGCACAGGATTTTATAGACTCACTGAAAGAGTACTACTTTGTCGGCGGTATGCCGGAGGCAGTCCGGGCGGTTTCCGAAAATGCGGATTTCAGGGAGGTCAGGCAAATTCAATCAAGGATCCTCGCGGCATATGAACAGGACTTTTCAAAGCATGCGCCCGCCGATGTTGTTCCGAAGATACGCCTTATCTGGAACAGTATTCCCTCTCAGCTTGCAAAGGAAAACAAAAAGTTTATATACGGAATGGTGCGCGAGGGTGCGAGGGCAAAGGAATTTGAGAATGCGATAATGTGGCTCTGCGACTGCGGACTTGTTCACAAGGTGCCGCGGGTTACGGCGGGTCGTCTACCGCTCAAGGCATACGAGGACATGAAAGCTTTCAAGATGTATATGCTTGACATCGGACTGCTCGGATGTATGACGGGATTAAATCAAAAAACGCTCCTTGACGGGAACGACATGTTTGTCGAGTTCAAGGGCGCGCTTACAGAACAGTATGTTTTGGAGCAACTTATAATCAATCCGGAACTTAATGCTTATTATTACACGAATGACAGCGGTACTTGTGAAGTTGATTTTATTGTCGACAACGGGGAGCGCGTCGTTCCTGTAGAGGTGAAAGCAGAGGTAAACCTCCGGGCAAAGAGCCTGAAGGCTTTTTCCGAAAAATTCACTCCGAAAATTTCGGTAAGAACCTCGATGTCTCCTTACAGAAAAGAAGAATGGCTCTTAAATCTGCCGCTGTATGCAATTGAAAATCTTGCGGCCGAGGTGGAGTAAGCGGCGCGAGAGTCCAAATGGGGACTATGCGAAAAAAGCCACGCCTTTCGGCGTGGCTTTTGGCGGAGAAGGAGAGATTTGGACTCTCGCGCCGGAAAAAACCGACCTACACCCTTAGCAGGGGCGCCTCTTCGACCACTTGAGTACTTCTCCGTACCTGCAAACCGTCGTTTCTTAGTTTGCCATAACAGTATACCAAAAATCCCGGGGTTTGTCAATAGTTTTCATAAATATTTACTCTTCCCCGGCGTCAAAAATACATTTCTTCTCTATCATATCGGAAAATTCCGATTTCCACCGCTTATGAAGCTCGCTCGCGTCCCAGACCGGGAGTGCCGACGGGTCCATATAAAGGCAGACCATAAGGTCATAGCGGTTATCACGCGGGGTGACATTACCGTTTATTTTTACGCGGTTAATACCCGGTATATCCGTAGCTCCGGAATAAAGGGCGCGGGCGCGCTCCTCCGCGGCGGACTTATCCGTCCCCGCTTCCCACTTTACAATAATATAATGAATCATAATACTCTCCTGCCAAAGTGC
>CALDMI010000070.1 GCA_937914815.1 uncultured Clostridia bacterium | reverse complement strand
ATATGAGCGGCTCGGGGAGATCTATCTCCTCCTCCATGTCCTCCGGCGTCATCTCCCGCGGCGCGCGCCGGTAATCGACGAGCACCTCGCCGGAAAACGACTCCGGCATTTTTACAAGAGAGCCGGAAAGCATATACCCGTGTATCGTTTTCCCGGATATATCCGTCGGCTCGGAGACAAATGCGAGAAAATCCGGGCATAACTTTTTCATGTCCCGCACGCCTCCCTCTCCCGCGAGCGGAATGTCGCTTTCGGTGGGGACGCACAACCTGTCGAAGACTATAAGACGGGAGATTGCAAAGGGCGTGTCGCCCGAGGTTACAAGATTTCCCTCTCCGTGAAGATACCCGCGGAGCGTGCTCGTCCCATTGGGGATAAGGAGCTTTTTTGTCTTCTCTCCGTCAAAGACCGTCACGGTCCCGCGCCCGGTCACAGTTAGGGAGTAGGCGAGCCCGGAAAGCGTATATGTGAGCGGCGCCCGGTGGGTATGCACGGCAAGGGGCGCAAGCTCACGGTAGAGGACCGGCGGGAATACGAGTTTTACCCGGGCGCGGAGCGGGTACTCCGCCGCCATTCTCGCCGTCGCACGGTTGAGAAACCGGCAGAACGCCCCGTCCGTCACCATGTCCTCCCCGTAGCCGAGGACGGTGACATCCTCTTTTAATTCTTTGAGTTTCATGTAATTTCCTTTCCCGGGGAAAACGGGGGAGGGCGACATGAAGAGCCACCCGCCCCCGCACCCCCGAAGCCCGGGACGGGCGCCGGACGGCTTACAGGAGCACTGTGCCGTCGGCTCTCGTCTCGGAGTCTATCGCGAGGAGTATGTGCTTATAGGAGCCGAAGCCTATGCCGAAGCGGCATCTGCCGTTCCATACATAGTTTCCGGTGTGGTGGT
Organism: uncultured Clostridia bacterium; assembly: GCA_937914815.1. Classification (GTDB taxonomy): domain Bacteria; phylum Bacillota; class Clostridia; order Oscillospirales; family CAG-272; genus UBA1740. The sequence goes on along the minus strand of CALDMI010000070.1, from coordinate 568 downwards.
CAACCCAGCTCGATACGGTGAGCGGGACGCGGTTGAAGAACATGTTTCCGGCGAGGTTCTTGTTCGCCTCGCTCGACATAACCATCATACGGTCGTCCGCTGTTGTCCAGTCGGGGAGGACAACTATGTTCCAGTTGCCGTAGTGGAGGTTTATGTCGTTATACCCGTTGCCGAGCGCGCCCTCCGAGCCGCAGACCTTCTTCACGAGCATCTCGAGTGTGGGGCGGTTGCCCGGGAGGATTATTGTGTCGGCGGTGTAGCCGAGGGGCTCGCCGTTCTCGTCCTTCATGTTGCGTATCTTGTGCGAGAGCGCCATGAGGCTCTCCTCAAGCTGCTCGCCGGATACCTTGCGGGCAGAGCCGGTGCCGCTTTTTATGATGTTGCCGCTGAAGAGGTTTGACTGGGTGCCCATTTTGTCGTATGCGCCGTAGACATGCGAGCTGTAGAAGAGCGGGAACTTGTCCGCCGTGCTTATGTCTATTGTCGCGTTGGCGAAATTGAACTCCGAGTATATCGCGTTTGCGAGCGCGGCGGTGCAGATCTTGTTGCGGGTCTTGTAATACGCGCG
>CALDMI010000069.1 GCA_937914815.1 uncultured Clostridia bacterium | reverse complement strand
CGCCCCCCTCCCGAAACGCGACAGCGGAGGTTGTTTTCGTCTCCCGCCTCGGCAATGAGCTCGACGCGCCCGTCGTCGATAAGCAGCCTCGTCCCGGGCGTTATCTGCCCGACAAACGGCTTATAGGATACCGTCGCTCGCTCCGAATTTCCCACAATGTCCTCGGTTGTCAGGGTAAATGTGTCCCCGGTACGGAGCTCTGCCGAGCCACCCTCAAAGTCGCGGAGTCTTATCTCCGGTCCCTTAGTGTCAAGCATGACCGCGGCGGAGAGCCCGAGCTTATCACGCACCGAGCGGAAGGTGTCCATCATTCCCTTGTGGTACTCATGCGTGCCGTGAGAGAAGTTGAACCTTGCGACATTCATTCCGGCGCGGAGCATGCGCTCCATTACCTTAGGGTCGGAGCATGCCGGACCCATTGTGCAGACTATTTTTGTTTTCCTCATATTTTTATCCACCTGTATTCCCGATATGTAGCGTCAGTCCTCCGGCGCGGACTCATCCGTCCCGTCAAAGCGACCTATTCCCACAATGTCATCGACGGCGAGCGAGAATATTACCGCGCCCCCCTCTGTCTGGAGCCCGGCGGTGTCGCGCACAGCCTCCATAATCTTTCTCTTGAACTCGTGGGAGGTGAGGAACATCACGGTGTCGGTCTCGTGCTTCAACGTGGTGCCGAGCCGCTGCTCTGCCTTCTCATTCCCGAGCCCCTTTGTATGCATTATGGTAGCTCCGGTAGCGCCCGCGTCTCGCGCGGCGTCTATTACCTCATCGGTGAATTTCTGATTGACAACGGCTATCACAAGCTCGTACATGTGTACCTTCTCCTTTTTCTGTACATGGGCGCCCTTGTCGCCCTGTTTTTCGTTTCTGTCTGCGGAGTCCGAAAGCGCGCCGCTCACTATACTTGATATTCCGGAGAGCGGGAGCGTAAAGGCTATGCCACGCCCGAGAAGATAGAGGCGGAGCCGCCTGCCGAGCGCCTCGAGCAACTGGTGCTCGCAGACATCGGGAATAAGCATCATTATGACCCGCTTCTCTATCTCGTTTATACCGAAGTAGCTTAAATAGTTGGATCTCGCGGTGCCGAAGCCGAGGGTCGAATAGCCGAGGGAGGCACAGTACTCGTTTGCAACCTCCGAGAATTTTGCCTCGTCCTCGCGGTTTATTATGCCCATCAGCAGCTTCATGCGTTTTTCGTTATTTTTTCTTTTTGCCATTCGATTATTCCGCGGTGCGCACCGCATCCTCCTCCGTGTAGTCTATGAATGTCTCGCTTTCGGTAACGAACTTCTTCTTTATTCTCCGGTTCTTTATGTTGTAGAGGAGCCCCGTAAGCTGTATGGATATAATGGGCGTCAGGGCGACGAAGGCGACGCAGCCGAATGCCTCGGTCATAACGTTACCGCCGAGCGCCTCGCACGCGCCCATGCAGAGCGGGAGGACAAACGCGCTCATCATCGTCCCGCTCGCGACTCCGCCGGAGTCAAAGGCTATACCGACGAAAATCTTCGGAACAAAGAAGGTTAGCACTATCGCAATCACATATCCCGGAATAAGTATGTACATTATCGGAATGTGGAAGAGAATACGGAGAGCCGAGAGCCCGAGAGCGAGCGACACACCGACCGAGAGACCCGTCCCGGTGGTCTTTCTCGATATTGCCCCGGCGGACATCTGCTCAACAAGTCGGTTAAGGACGTAGACCGACGGCTCCGCCTTTACTATGAAGTAGCCGAGGAGCATGCTGACCGGGATAAGGAGCGCGCCGTCAAGCATACTGCCGAGTAGCTTTCCGAGCTCGGTGCCCATCGGTACAAACCCGACATTCGCGCCGGTTAAGAATATCGTAAGTCCCGCGAATGTATAAATTATACCCATCGAAAGACGAACCAACTGCTTTTTGCTGAACGAATGAGTCAGAAGCTGGAAAAACACAGCGAAAACTATAATCGGGATAAGCGCCTTCGCAACCTCTATCGACGAGTCGGCAAAGCCGAGAGCATAGCGCACCACGCCCTCGCGCGTGTCGGCTATCGGGGCTATCTCCGAGGAAGAGTAGCCCCCTCCCGCGCTGCCGGTGCAGATACCGAGCACTATAACCGAGATTATAGGACCTATACTGCAAAGTGCCGTGATACCGAACGAGTCGTCGCGCCGCCCCTCTTTCGATATGACAGCCGAGACACCGGCACCGAGGGACATTATGAACGGTACCGTCATGGGTCCAGTAGTAACTCCGCCGGAGTCAAAGACTATGCACTGCAGCTCTGCGGGCACGAAAAACGAAGCCACAATGGCAATCGAATAGAAGATTATCAGAAGAAGATTCAAGCTTATATTGAATACGATACGCAGAAGGGCTATCATAAGGAACACCCCGACGCCTATCGAGACGGTGAGCACGAGAACCATGCCCTCTATCCCCGACTGCTGTGCGAGTATCCAGAGGTCGGGCTCCGCAAATGTGACGGCGACACCGATAAGGAAGCTCACAAAGGCTATTATGAAAATGTTCTTATGTGCGCCGAGCGTCGAGCCTATCTTTGTACCCATCGGCTGCATCGACATCTCTATTCCCAGTGTGAAAATGCTCATTCCGAGAATAAGGCAGACAACGCCGTTGATAAAGATAAGCATGTTTGCCGGATTGACGGGCACGACCGTCATTGTCAGTATCAGCACTATCAGCGCGATAGGCAGAATTGACCCGGCGGATTCTTTGATTTTTCCGCTGATAACCCCCATCGGGTACCCTCCGTTTCATTTTTTTGGCAGTCGCCGCCACACGGCACACCCTCCCGTATCCCGGACATAAAACTCACCGCAAAAGCACATCTCACGCTCAAAAACACGCGGTTGAAGCATGCAAAGCCATACCGCAAAACACCGCGAGATTGCACTGTAAACACCGCAAAATCCGGCAAAAAGCCGCTACTACCCTATTGTACTTACATTATATCATAACCGCGCACGCCATGCAATAGAACATTTGTAAAATATCATTTATTATAGTCTATTGATTTCCCCGCGCGATATTATTAATAAGCTGTTCCCGCCGCCCCCACCGCGCGCGGGCAAAACAAAAGGAGAGACCCGCGAGGAGCCTCTCCTTTTTTATTTACCGTACACCGGTGAGCCGGTGTACATCCCGTTTTACGGAAGGTTATTGAACTGGTTCTCGATATCTGCAAGGTACTTTGCCTTACCTGCGTAAAGGCTCTCGTACTCTGCACGCATACCGGTCTCGATATACGGCTCATGTCTGTTCTCACCGCCGGTGGTAGCAGGAACACCCATGATTATCGAGTGCCACTTGTTGTTATCGGAGTTACCGTCGCCGGTGTTGGCGAAGAACTTACCGATAGCGTCCTCGTATGCCTTATCGAATGCAGAACGGACGTTGGAACGAATGTACTTCAGCATGTTGACAGTACCGGTGTCTCCACCTGCCGCACTGTAGCAAAGCTGATCGTTGTAGTACTCGTTAAGTATAGCCGAGGAGTGCGTCGACTGATAGTCAAGGAACGCGGTGCACTGTGCAAACTTCTTTGTGGTGTTGGAGATAGCGCCGAGACGACCGATGTTGTGTATCTGGGTGAGATAACGGTCACGGTCGTAGTGTCCGTGATACTCGCCGTTCGAGTCGGGCTCAACCTCTACATACTCGCCGGTAGCCGAATCAAGGTCGTAC
>CALDMI010000068.1 GCA_937914815.1 uncultured Clostridia bacterium | reverse complement strand
GGGTGTTTTCTCTCGCTTTACCTTATGCTCCGGCTCTCCTGCGGGTACTGGTTATGCGGGATTATGACGGCGTCTCTGCTCTCCGAGCTTTCCGACATAAAAAAGTGAGATTTTCGGAGATTTACAGAGGAAATGCGAGATTTCAAGAGCTTTCTCAAAAGGAAGAGCGGGTTTTTCGCGGTTAATTACGGTTAATTTCGGTTAATCACGGAAATTCAAAAAAAAATCTTTCGTATTTTTTTGAAAAAACTATTGCAAATCGCATATGTATTTGCTATAATATCGTTCGTTACGAAAAAGGTCGTAAAAAGTCTTAAAAAAGAAAGGATCTGAGATTTTAAGAAAATGGCAAAACTCATTGAGTTGAAAGGAATTTCAAAGTCCTTCGACGGCGAGCCCGTGCTGAACAACATCAATCTCTACATAAGGGACGGAGAGTTCATAACGCTGCTCGGCGCCTCCGGCTGCGGCAAGACAACCATGCTCCGCATTATCGGCGGCTTTGAAACGGCTGACGCAGGTCAGCTCTACTTTGACGGGGTGGAGATAAGCGAGGTTCCCGCTTACAAGAGGCAGGTCAACACCGTTTTTCAGAAATATGCCCTATTCCCTCATCTTAATGTTTACGAAAACATCGCTTTCCCCCTTCGTTTGAAGAAAAAGAGCGAGGAGGAAATCAAAAAATCGGTCGGAGACATGCTGAAGATGGTGGCGCTCACGGGATTTGAGAACAAGAGCGTCAGTACCCTGTCCGGCGGACAGCAGCAGAGAGTCGCGATTGCGCGCGCCCTCATCTCTCACCCGAAGGTGCTGCTGCTCGACGAGCCGCTCGGCGCCCTCGACTTAAAGCTCCGCAAGGACATGCAGAACGAGCTGAAGAACATTCAGAAAGCCATAGGTATAACCTTTATCTATGTCACGCATGACCAGGAGGAGGCGCTCTCAATGTCGGACACCGTTGTCGTCATGGCTGACGGAAAGATCCAGCAGATAGGCACCCCGACCGATGTATATAACGAACCGAAAAACGCCTTTGTCGCCGACTTCATCGGCGAGAGCAATATTGTCGACGGCGTCATGCTCGCGGATAAGAAGGCGAGATTTTCCGGTCACACCTTCGACTGTGTCGACGGGGGCTTTGCGAAAAACGAGCCTGTCGATGTCGTCGTCCGCCCCGAGGACGTCGACGTCGTCGCCCCGGAAAAGGGCATGCTCACCGGCACGGTTACAGCCGTCACCTTCAAGGGTGTGCACTATGAGATAATCGTCGACATCGGCGGCTTCAAGTGGATGATACAGTCCACCGACTACGTGGCTCCCGAGCAGAAGATAGGTCTCTATATTGAGCCGGACGCCATACATATAATGAAGAAATCGGAGTACTCCGGAAAATTCGGCGATTACTCCACCTTCTCCGACGAGCTCGAACAGCTCTCCGACGCGGACGCCGCGGAGGAATTCTGAATTTGAATTTTCAAAAAATCTGATTTGGAAGTCCGCCGGACGGCGGATATAGGAAAGAGAAAAAAGAATTGAAAAAGAAAAAATCCCTGTTTCATTCGGTAGC
>CALDMI010000067.1 GCA_937914815.1 uncultured Clostridia bacterium | reverse complement strand
CCGCCGTATTCCGCGACAGCCTCCTTGTTCGAGGTTATGAGGCTTTTTCCGGCTTTCAGCACGGCGGCGGAGTATTCGTAAACGGGGTGAACCCCGCCCATAGCCTCAATGACCGCCCCGACCTCCGGGTCGGAGACAATTGTCTCAATATTCCCGACGGCACACCCGGAGAACGGGGTACCGTCAAGCGACTTTCTGTCAAGTATGTATTTGATTTTTATCTCCTCACCGCCGAGCGCGCGACATTCCGCCGCATTTTTTGTGAGCAGCTCTGCCACCCCGCGCCCGACAGTCCCGAATCCGAGTATTGCAACCGTGTACATTCCGTCACCGTCCCGTAAAATTCTTTTACCGGTATTCTACCACATTATCTCCGCCATATCAACCCCGAAATACGAAAAAAAGGAGCCGCCCGCCGCCGGACAGCCCCTCTTTTTTGTCATTGTCACTTCTTGTCGACTATCTCTATCCCGAGAGAGTTTTTCTTGTCCTCGTCGGTAAAGTAATCAACAGGGTTCACCTTTACGCCGTTCGCGAGAATCTCAAAGTGAAGATGCGCCTCGTCGGCTATCTCGTCGTTCGCCGTGTCCCCGACATATCCGATAACCTTCCCGACGGCTACGGTGTCGCCCTCCGCGACATTCAGCTTGTCGGCGTTGAGATTTGAGTACCTCGTTACAAATCCGCCCTTGTGGGTTATCTCGACCGTCTGCCCGAGCGAGCGGTCGGTGTAAACCCTGCTCACCGTCCCGGGTGCCGACGCGGCAACAGCCGCCCCCTCCTCGGTCGCAATGTCAATCCCGGTGTGCACTCTCCATTCGCCGAGCGTGTCGGAGAATACCGGCAGCGTCATAGAGTGGTTCTTTGCGACAGTTCCCTTGACCGGACATATAAAGCTTACGCGTGTGTCCTCGCCTCCGGTGTTTCCCTTGTCGTCCGGCTTCGGCGTCGGGGTGGGGTTCTCCGGCTCGGTCTGTCCGGGGTTCTCCTCCGGCTCCGGCGTCTTTGCCTTCCTTGAATTGACGGCGACAATGCCTACGACGACGGCGCTGATACAGAGTATCGCGAGCACGCTGCCGTAGATGATTTTCGTTATGAGCGGTCTGTCGCTCAGCCTGAATTTCTTTTCCATCGTTATCTCTCCTTTTTGTTTGCGGTCTTACGAGAGTATTTTTTACACCCGCCGGTAAATTTATTCAGAAATTCCATAAAAGAAAATCGACCCTGCATCGCGCTTTTCCGCACACATTCTCTTGACAAAATCCGCGCGATAATATATAATAACGGTGATAAAGTCTTTTCGGCGCGCATATTGAACTGTGCGCCATATCAGCGGGAGGCGTGTATGCAGGAAAAAATATCGCTCGCCGGCGACCTCGGGAGCGGGAAGAGCACGGTCTCATCCCTGCTTGTCGGGCGCCTCGGGGCAGAGTATTACTCGACCGGGGCAATAGTGCGCGAGATAGCCGAGCGGCGGGGGATGAGCGTCGTTGAGCTGAATATCTATATGGAGACTCACCCGGAGATAGACCGGGAGATAGACGACGGACTGCGCCGCCTGTCGGACGACCGTCGGGGGATGATAATAGATTCCAGAATGGCGTGGCACTTCACAAGCGGCACCTTCCGCGTGTACCTCTCCTGCGATATGTCGGTCTCCGCCTGCCGGATAATGTGCGCGGGCAGAAAGGGCGACTGCGCGGACAGGCTCGACGATATGATAGAGCAGGTGCGCGCCCGCCGCGAGAGCGAGAGAAAGCGCTATCACGAAAAGTACGGCGTAAACATAAAAGACCTGGCGAATTACGACCTTATAGTCGATACCACATACGCAACCCCCGAGCAGGTTGCCGCCGCCGTTGCCGACGGCTTTGAGATCTGGCGGCATGACCACGCCTACCGCGCGGCACTCATCTGTCCCGCCCGCCTCTCCTATCCCGACGACCCCGCGGACGGCGACGAGGTACAGCGGCGCGCCGATATCCTCGATGAGGGGGGAAATATCCCACCCGTCAGTGTACAGGAGCTCGACGGAGAGTTCTACGTCGTCGCAGAGCCTGAGTCAGCGCTCGCGTACTCTCTCTCCGACAGAACCTTCGTGCCCTGTAAACTCCTGTCCGGCGCCCCGTCCGGCAGCTTTGTAAAAATGAAAAATTCACTCTGACCGAAAGGCAATATATGCAGACACTCAAAAAGAAAACCGCAGGTATGATAGCCTCCGCGTCGGCGGAGCTCTTCCCGGGGACCGACCTCACGGAGGACGCCGTTCTCCCGATGCTTGAGTACCCGCCGGATAAAACGATGGGCGACCTTGCGCTCCCGTGCTTCCGCCTCTCAAAGACTCTTCGCCGCTCCCCGGTGCAGATAGCCGAGGCACTTGCAGGAGCGATAAAGTGCGAGGAGTTCTCCTCCGTCACCGCTGTGAACGGATACCTTAATTTCAGAATAGACGGCACCGCATTTGCCCGCCGCGTCGTCGGCGATATATCCCGCCTCGGTGAGCGGTACGGCTCGCCCGGGACCGGAAACGGAAAGACCGTTGTCCTTGATTATTCCTCCCCGAATGTTGCAAAGCCCTTTCATATAGGACACCTCGGTACTACCGTAATAGGGCACTCATTAAAGCTCCTTCACGAGTTCGCGGGGTATAAGTGCATAGGCATAAACTACCTCGGCGACTGGGGGACCCAGTTCGGCAAGCTCATTCTTGCTTACCGCATGTGGGGAGACCGTGATAAAGTAATCGCAAATGGGGAAATAAAGAAACCGTTGACCGCGGCGGCGTCGACGAGCTCGTCGCCCTCTATGTGAGAATAAACAACGAGATAAAGGACGAGGAGGAAAAATCACTCTCAGAAACCGGGGAGAAGAAGTCTCACCTTGCCGACCTCGCGCGCGCCGAGTTCTCGAAGCTCGAGCACGGGGATGAGGAAAATCTCGCCCTCTGGCGCTGGTTTGTCGATGTCTCACTTGCCGAGTACAAGAAAACCTATGACCTCCTCGGCATAACCTTTGACAGCTATAAGGGAGAGTCGTTCTATACCGATAAAATGCCCGAACAGGTGCAGAAGCTGCGCGATATGGGGCTTCTGAAAATCGACGACGGCGCGTCTATTGTCGACCTCTCGGAGTGGAATATGCCCGCCTGCCTGATTTTGAAGCGCGACGGCTCCACCCTCTATCCGACCCGCGACATCGCCGCGGCGGTCTACCGTAAGCGCACCTATAACTTCGATAAGGCAATCTATGTGACCTCGGCACAGCAGTCGCTCCACTTTGCCCAGTGGTTCAAAGTAGTGGAGCTCATGGGCTACCCATGGTATAACGAGCTTGTCCATGTCCCCTACGGCACCGTCTCGGTAAACGGAGCAAAGCTCGCGACGAGGACGGGAAATGTAGTCCTCTTGAAGGACCTCTTCGCCGAGGCAATCGCGCGTGTACGCGATATAGCGAAGGAAAAGAACTCCGACCCGGAGCGCCTCCGCGAAATATCCGAGGCTGTGGGTGTCGGCGCCGTAATCTTCTACTACCTTTCAAATAACCGCATGCGGGATATAAACTTCTCAATGGAGGACGCCCTGTCCTTTGACGGAAATACCGGACCCTATGCCCAGTATACCTACGCCCGCGCCTGCTCTGTCCTTGAAAAGGCAGGGGAGTGCGGACATATGGGCGCGGCGACTCTCGGAGACGAGGAGGCGGAGCTTGCGAAAACTCTCGCCATGTTCCCGGAGCGCGTTGCGGCGGCACTCTCGGACTATGAGCCGAGCGTCGTGACAAGATATATCCTTGAGCTCTGCGCGGCGTTCAACCGCTTCTATCACGAGTGCGCGATAGCGTCCTGCGAGGACCCGGAGCTCCGCTCCTCGAGAATAGCTCTCACCGCGGCGACAAAGCGCGTCCTTGCGACAGCCCTGCATCTTATCTGCATGAAAACGCCGGAGAAAATCTGACGGCAAAAAACACGGAAATCATAACTTAGGAGTATATATAATTTATGTCAGGTCATTCAAAGTGGAACAACATCAAGCACAAGAAGGAGAAGTCCGACGCCGCGAAGGCGAAGATCTTCACAAAGATCGGTAAGGAAATGGCAGTAGCCATAAAGGCGGGTGGACCCGACCCTGCGGTGAACGGAAAGCTCCGCGACCTTATAGCAAAGGCAAAGGCAAACAACGTGCCGAACGACAATATCCAGCGTACGATAAAGAAATTCTCGGACAACTCGGATATAAACTATGAGGAGATAACCTACGAGGGCTACGGTCCCTCTGGCGTCGCGATAATAGTCGAGACCTCGACCGATAACCGCAACCGCACCGCCGGAAACG
>CALDMI010000066.1 GCA_937914815.1 uncultured Clostridia bacterium | reverse complement strand
CGAATAGTACAACTCGGTTTCCGATTGACCGGAATAGGGAAGAATGATAGTTCCGGCTGTGCCTTGTACCTTTGGCGCATCGGTGAAATCGTATGGCATAACCGGAGTCTCGGTAAGAGCCGAATTGAAGCCGTTGTTCATCAGCGCCGCTCTGATAAGGTCGCCGTTAGTGTACATGTAGACCGAATTTTCGGTATAAGAATATCCGGAGGTTGCGTCGAGGTCAAGCGCGAGCTGTGAGGCAAAGGCGTCTTTGCCGTAGCCGTCAATTCCGCGGAATACCGATATTCCGCCGAAGCGCATGACGAGGTCATGTATGTAAGAGCGGGTCTTTGTGAGGCTCCCGATTTTGCCGAGAGCGGACAGATCGCGGTGGTATACGAGCAGGCGCGTTGCGCCGGTCTCTGTCGGAAGCTCGATTGTGAGGTCCGAGAGCGAGAGTGCGTACACAGGGTCGCGCGGGTCACATACAAATGCTACCGGACATGTGCGGAAGAGCTCTTCCGATATCGCCGTACCGGTCAGATAGTTTATGAATACTGTCTCGTTTGTCTTTGTGCTGTCTCCGCCTGTCTTGTCGTCCTGATTTGTTTTTCCGTCTTTATTTTCATCGGCATCAGCGCTGTCACCCGCGCTATCACCGCTATCCGGCTGTTTTGATGGTGGCTCGGTCTGCCACCCGCTTACCACGAGTCCTATTGTACAGACAAGAACCGTGGCGATGAGTATAAAGGATATTATCCTGGCAATGCCTGCCTTTTCTGCAATTTTCATTTTTTACCTCCTTGTATGCCGAGGCGGCATACACGCTTTTACGAAGAGCGCTTATTTGTTGTAGCGCTCAAGCCACACAGCGGCAGTGTCGAGAGCGTCGACAAGCCCGTGGGCGAGTGTCTGTTTTGCGGGCATCTGCGTCCCGTTTTTGCGAAGCTGTACCATTATTTTATCAGGTACAGATTCACCTGTTTTGTTAGATGGCTTGTCCGACATGATCATCATATATACATGATATTCTTCTGACAGGTCGCCGTAGAAGATATCACCGCCCTGACGGACAAGTGGTCTGTTCTTGTATTCGACGAATTCATTTTCGCCTACGCCATTCAGTTCAAGCATTGTGTACTCCTTTCTTCGGATTCGAAAACGACGGCTGTTGTCCGTTCCCATAAACAATAATAGCAGACGGTGAGACACTTGTAAATGCCTTCGACAAAATCAGACCGCGCTTAAAAATCGCAAATATCACGCTTTTTTTACAAAGGGGGTGCGGCGCATTACATCCGGCGCGCTCCCCGGGACGGGGAGACAGAGCTCGTATACCGAGTCGACGCGTGCGCGCCGCTCGAAGGAAGCCCTTGCAGCCCCGTCAAGGCGGGGGTAGGATGCCGGCTTTGTAAGTATTCTGAAGCCTGTCGTTTTCTTCACATTTTTCAGGATCTTCTGTCCTTTTTCATCGGCAGCGAGCAGGAGCGCGTATGTCGGCATATCATTCACCTCGGAGGAGGTAACGCCGAAGAAATGATAGCATATGCCGCGCCGTACGCGCGCTCTCGTATACTTTTTTGTTTCGGACAGATTTATCAGCGATGTTATATTGTTCGCCTCTGCCGCTGATGAGAAGAGGCGGTTATAAAGACCGCTGCCGCCGTCGGGATAATCCTCCGGAGACACGCGATCAGATAACCTGAATTTTGATATTACGGCGGGGGAGAGCCTGTTGCCGTCAGCGGGAAATCTACCTTTCTTCGCCTCGCGCATGAGGACCTTGTACGATTCTTCCGGGATATAGGGAGATACATCTCCACCGTCCGAAATGACCTGCCGCAGCGCCGCGGCGCTCTGATATCCGGTATCGGGGAGAGTGTCGGTCTCGTTGTATCCGCCGCCGGTTCTGCGCACGGTATGCGGCACTATATCGCTCCTGCACTCACGGAGAGCCTTGATATATTCGATCCCCAGAATGTTATTCGGGCTGAATATCCCCTCCGGGAGCGAGCCGTAAAGGCGGGTGTATACCTTCTCGCAGACAGCAGGGTAACCCATACCGCGATTTTCATCCGCCGCGAGCGCGTCCCTGATTTCCGAGTTGTATTCGGCGGAGCTCATACGGTCAGCTATCGCGGAGAGCATTGACGCGTCCGCACATTCACTGCCGAAGCTCAGGGCATCGACGCACCCGAGCGACGAGACAATGTGCACACCGCATGAGGCGAAATATGCCGCGGACGATACACTGTGCGGAAACGGGAGTTCGAGCACAAGACTGACCCCGCATTTTACGGCAGCCTCTGCTCGGGCATACTTGTCGGCAATCGCCGGCTCGGCTCTCTGCGTGAAGTTGCCGCTCATGACGGCGACAATAGCTGCGTCATCCCCGAAATCACGCCTGATCATGTCTATATGGTGCATATGACCGTTATGAAACGGATTGTATTCGGCAATGATTGCTACAGTCTTCACAGTGCTTCCTCCGGACAGGCATGTGGCGTACGCGCGTGAAAATACACCGACTACAATGATAGCACATCACGGCGATTATGTCAAGAAAAGGCGAGGAATTTATACAAAAGCCGTCAGTCTGCAAGCAGGGCAGAGCAACGCTCTGTAAGAGAAGCACAAATTCTGTCGCAAACGGTGTAGTCCATCGCGACGGAATAAATCTTCTCGAGCTCGAAATGATTTTCCGACGCTTTGGCGAGTGCCTCGGTCGCGTGCGAGGTGAGCTCATCCGCATAGTGCTTGTATAGCTCGACTCCGGCGCATGGCGTGACAATGTAGTCATCAGCACATATGTCATACGCTCCGCCACTTTCACGGACGATCGAAAGCGATGTATCCGGGAAGAGAAGCGCCTCGCAGTATTCGTCCCGTTCCGGCTCCGGAATGTATGTGTGGCGGATGCCGGATCGCTTTGCTTCGTTTGCGAGAAATGTCAGGAACAGTCGCGCC
>CALDMI010000065.1 GCA_937914815.1 uncultured Clostridia bacterium | reverse complement strand
AGAGGTCCGAGCAAAAAGAGGTCGCAATCCTCTACTATGAGGTTTACGGCACGGCGTGGAACATCGACAACTGGAAAAAGACGGACAAGTACGAATACAACGGCAGTATATATCAATAATTTTCGGACGGTGGACGAATGAACACGGTTTTACAGTACATCTGCGTACCCCTCGGGTACCTTATGAAATGGTGCTGGCAGCTTATACCGAATTACGGACTGGCTATAATTCTCTTTACCCTTGCGACGAAGGTAATTCTTCTCCCTCTCTCTATATGGATACAGAAGAACTCTATCGCCATGGTGAAGATACAGCCCGCGGTGAACTTCCTTAAAGTCAATCACTACGGCGACGGGGACACGATAGCCGAGGAGCAGACAAAGCTCTTCAAAAAGGAGCACTATCACCCCATGCTCTCGCTCGTACCCCTCGCTCTGCAGATATTCCTGCTCCTCGGGGTTGTGGAGATAATCTATCACCCGCTGACATTTCTCTTTGCGGCGGACAGAGACGTTATCACATCTCTCGCAGAATTTATCGGTGCGGACCTCTCCGGCTCGTCCTATCAGCTCGCGATAATTGACGCGATACAGGGCGGGCGGATAAGCGCCGGAATGACGATTGACGGAGTGAGCGCAGAGGCACTCTCCTCTATCTGCTCGGCGGCGGGGCGCCTCGACCTCTCATTCCTCGGACTCAACATCTCGAAAATTCCGGGCGAGGTGCTCGGCTGGTACTTTGCCGTTCCGGTCGTCGCGGGAGTATCGTCATGGGTACTCTGCTTTACGCAGAACCTCTCAAACGTCATACAGCACGAGCAGGGCAAACTCTCAAAATACGGACTCATGGTCGTGTCTGTCGGCATTTCCCTCTATCTCGGCTTCTTTGTCCCTGCGGGGATAGCGATATACTGGGTGGCGAGCAACCTGTTCTCCGTGCTTCAGATGTATATTCTCAACGCCTGCATAAATCCGAAAAAGTACGTGGACTATGCGGCTCTTGAAGAGAGCCGCCGACAGCTCGCCGCTATTGCCGCGCTCGACAAGACGGACAAGGGGAGCGCCGCATACAAGGAGGAGCGGAAGAGAGAGAAAGCCGACTACAAGCGCTTCTTCGGCATTGTCGGAAAGCACGTTGTCTTTTACTCCGAAAAAAGCGGATTTTATAAGTATTTCGAGGGGCTGATAAAAGAGCTGCTCTCCCGCTCTAATCTCACGGTGCACTATGTGACAAACGACCCGGACGACATCATATTCACGGTGGCGAAGGGCAATCCGAGGATACAGCCATACTACATAGGGCTCCGCAAGACTATCCCGCTCATGATGAGAATGGAGGCGGACATAGTCGTCATGACGACGCCCGACCTTGACAAATACTACATCAAGCGCTCGTTCATGAAAAAGGACATCGAATATATCTATGTCCCGCACGACATGATGAGCATACAGGCGAGCTTTCGCGAGGGGGCGTTTGACGCATTTGACACCATATTTGCGACTGGTGAGCACATAAAGGACGAGATACGCGCGACGGAGCGGGTATACGGGCTACGGGAAAAACGGGTTGTCGAATTCGGCTATCCTCTCGCAGACCGCCTCCGCGAGCTCGGGCACGAGGCGAACGAAAAGCGCGCGGAGCGCGCACCGGGGGCACCCCGGGAGATACTCGTCGCCCCGTCGTGGAACGAGGACAACCTCATCGATTCATGTATGGACGGGCTCATCTCCTCTTTCTGCAAAGAGGGGTATCACCTGACGGTGCGCCCGCACCCGGAGTATGTAAAGCGGTTTGCCGCCAAGATGCGCGCGGTGCAGGACAGGTTTGCCGATGTACCCGAAAAGTATCTTACATTCGAGCTTGATTTCTCGAAAAACTCCTCTATATACACCTCCGACCTGCTTATTACCGACTGGTCCGGCGTCGGACCCGAGTTTGCCTTTGCAACCGGGCGCCCGGTGCTGTTCGTCGACACGAAGTTCAAGTGCCTTAACCCGAATTATGAAAAAATCGGGCTCGTGCCGGTTGAGGTCTCTCTCCGTAATGAGATAGGCATGGCGATAAGCAAGGATGAGGTCGCGCACGCGGACGAATACGCAGAGGAGCTGTTCGACAATGCGGCGGAGTATGAAAAGAAGATCTCCGACGTGTTCTCCGCATTTGTCTACAACCACGGGCACGCGGCAGAGGCGGGCGCGAAATATATTCTCTCCTCCCTTATTGAAAAGAGAAAGAAAAATAGTTAGTTAGGCTTATTCAATCAGGTGTCACAGGAAATATAAGGCATGGGGCGCCATGGTGTTGACATTCCGGGATTTCCGTGATAGAATATAGGAAACTTTGATTTATACATAAGGAGTATATACATGCTTTTATCCTACATAGACCCGTCGTCAGTTTCTATTCTCGTTACCTCCATTGCGGGTATTGCCGTTGCAGTCAGCACCACGGTCGTCATACTCTGGAGGCGGGCGAAGAAGAAGGTCGCAAACGTCCTCCACATCGACGAGAACGCCGGAAAAGAAGTCGAAGATGAGCTGAAGCTCGTCGACGAGACGGCGGAGAGCGGAAACGGCGAAAAGACCGACGCCGGAGAAGCAAAGACCGAGGAGAAAACCGAGGAGACGGTCTGAGCCCCTACCCTGCTTTCAATTTTTTCAAGACAAAGCGACCGCCGCGGAACACCGCGACGGTCGCTTTGCTTTTGTTTTCTTTTTTCCTTATCACTTTGTGAAGTCGTAATCCGGGGCTTCCGGCTTCCCGGACTTCGAGGACTCTATAATAGCGAAGCAGACGGCGAGAGAGCGGGCGCCCATATCGGCGTCCATGACACCATGGAGGTCCTCGTCTATTATGCGGCGGAAGTCGTCATACTCTGCGCCGGCGTTATGGCTCGACACATCTACCGCTATTTTTTCTCCGTCGGGGTATTTGAGGGTCCCGTCCTCGTTTGTCGTGAAGAGGGTGAGATAGTCGGAGGTGTTGTCGCAGATTACGGTTCCCTTTGTTCCGTAGACTACCGTGCGCATGGTGTAATTGCGCTTTACGGCGGTGGAGACAAAGACCTTACCCATTACGCCGTTCGGGAATTTCAGGAGCGCGACATTCGAGTCGTCATAGGAGACCATCGGCAGGAGCTTATGCGTTCCGTAGCCGAAAACCTCATACGGGT
>CALDMI010000064.1 GCA_937914815.1 uncultured Clostridia bacterium | reverse complement strand
GGAGGAGATAGACCCCTCCTACAGCGGAAACCTGAATCTTCTCGATTCCGAGGCGGCGGACCAGTTCGACGACCGGAACCTGAGGCTTAAAATTACATCCGGGATGCTCTCCGCGTACAGCGAGGCGCTCCGTGATTTCGTCGCGGGTATAAAGGATTTCTGCTCGTCACGCGGCGCGGGCTTTATTACGGTGAACAGCGGACAGCCGATAGAGCGCATGCTCTTCGGTGAGCTGCTTAAGGTGGGTATTATCAAATGAATTTACTTGCGCCCCTCGGTCTGATAGGTCTTATCGGTATTGCGGTACTGATATTCATCTACATTATCAAACCGAACTACCAACAGAAATTTATTTCCAGCACCTATATATGGCGGCTGAGTCTTAAATATAAAAAGAAACGGGTCCCGATAAGTAAGCTGCGCAACCTCCTGATATTCATATGTCAGCTTGCGCTCCTCGCAAATCTCGGCTTCCTCCTCGCCCGTCCCGTGGTGAAGGAGCTTACGAACACCCCGAAGAATGAGCGCATCGCGGTTATCGACGCCTCTGCCGGAATGATGGTGGAGAGCGAAGGAAAGACGCGGTTTGAGCGCGCGGCAGAGCAGATAGCGAGCCTCGCGGACAGCACGCTCTCATCTCCCGACGGCGCGATAAGCATTATCGTCGCGGACACTGAGGCATACGTTCTTGTCTCCCGCGCGAGGGCGGACGCGCTCACGGAGGTGAAGCAGAAGCTCGCCGGCGTGAGCTCCGGAGAACTCACCTGCGGGTACGGGTCGGCGGATATCGACGGCGCGGCAAAGCTCGCGGAGCAGATTTTAGCGGAGAACTCCGAGGCGGAGGTGCTCCTCTACACGGCGACGGAGTATTCCGACCGCGGCGGCTTTACGGTGATAGATGTCTCGTCGGTCGACGACTGGAACGCGGCTGTGCTTGACTGCAAGCCCGTGCTTCTCGAAACGAATGAGTATTCCTTCTCGGTGGACGTCGGCTGCTTTGGCAGGTCAAAGGCCGTGGCGGTCTCCTGCGAGATCTTCGGCGTCAACAGGAGCCGGGGTGAGGACGGGAACGTCGGCGCGGGGGTGAACCTCTCGGCGACAAAGACCGAGTATTTCACCGACGCCGACAACCGTAAGGTCCTTGAATTTACGAAAGAGGACTTCGGCTCGGACGCCATTCTCACATTTGAATACATGTATGTGCATATAGACGAGGCGGACGGATTTTCAACCGATAATGCGTTCAACGTCTACGGCGGGACGCGCCCGGTGCTCCGTATCCAGTATGCGAGCACGACGGCGAACAACTTCTTCTCCGGCGCCCTCCGCTCTCTCCGCCAGTCGCTCTCAGACAGGTATACCGTGGAGATATCGACCGTCGGTACCTCGTCCGCAAAGACCGAGGGCTTTGACCTCTACATATTCGAGCACAAAATGCCGGATGTCATGCCGACTGACGGCGTCGTTATGCTCGTCGACCCGGACCGTGCGCCGGAGGGGTCGGGAATTGAGCTCGGCGGCGTTGTCGCCGTGGACAGCTCCTCCCGTCTCGCGTCCGGGCGGGCACACCCGCTGACAACCGGGATAAACCCGGAGCGTATCACGGTTGCAAAGTACAACAGGGTCACCTCCTCCGACGGATTTGAGGAGCTGATGTATTACAACGGCGACACGGTAATGGCGGTGAAGAACACAGACGCGGAGAAGGTGGTTCTTCTGACTCTCGACCTCAACAATTCGAGCTTCGGTATCTCGCTTGATTTCCCGATATTCATGTATAACCTCTTTAACTACTTCTTCCCGGCGACCCTGACGGGCGGCAACGCCTATGAGGTCGGCGACCTCGTGACGGTAAACGCGAGGGGGAACGACATGACCCTCGACGGTCCGGGGCTCGACAACGAGACCTTTGACAGTCTGCCCGCGACGGTGCGGGTGAATATCCCCGGAGATTACACGGTATCGCAGACGGATATGAAGGGCGATCGCGAGAGTGAGCAGTTCTTCGTAAGAATACCGGTAAGCGAAAGCGATATAACAAAAACGGTCGACGCCCTGCCGACACTCGGCTCACAGACGACGACTGACGAGAATATAACCGACCTTCTTATGTGGTTCTCCGCCGCGGCGCTGCTTCTTCTGTGCGTCGAGTGGCTGCTGCATTCGAGGGAAACGCTGTAAAGGAGGTAAGCTATGTCGGATCTCGCAATACATTTTGAGCGCCCGTGGCTTCTTCTCCTGATTATCCCGGTGCTTCTCATAAGCCTTATCCCGCATTTTCTTCTTCACAAGAGATACAGAAACACGAGAAACCGCGTAATATCGGTTATCATGCATACGGTAGCATCGGTTCTCTGCGTGCTTCTCATCTCCGGGATGAGCCTCTCATATAACCTGAACAACAAAAACAACGAAATAATAATCCTTGTCGACCGCTCAGACAGCGAGAGTGAGGCGGCAGACGCGCGGGACGAGTTCCTCGCGGCAGTTATAAATTCCTGCGACAGAAATTATAAGCTCGGCATAGTCACTTTCGGCTATGACACCGTCTACGCCTACCCGCTCTCATACGATAAGCGCGAGGCATACAGGAGCTATCTTGCGGCAACTGAGCCGGAGGCGGGGGCGACAGATATTGCCGGGGCGATAGCCTTTGCGGCAGAGCAGTTTGAGCACCCGAAAACGGCGAAGATATTGATTCTCTCCGACGGCTTTGAGACCGACGGAGAGGCACACTCCGCGGCGCGGCTCGCGGCGGCTAAAGGAATAAAGATAGACGCCGCCGGGTTCGGCAGCGCGCGCTCTGACAGCGAGGTACAGCTCATCGGCGCGAAGATGCCGGAGGACAGGATAGTCCCCGGGCAGGAGACGACCCTCTCGGTAACCGTCAGAACGAACCTCAAAGAGGAGGGGACATTTACTCTTAACGTCTTTGATATGGGCTACAAGAGCGGTTCCTATCAGATAACCCTTTCTGGCGGTACACAGACGGTAGATGTAAAGCATACCTTCCAATCCGCGGGCTTTCACGACGTGACCTTCACAATAGAGGGTAACGCCGACACGGACGAAAGAAACAATTCCTACTTCTCATATATCAACATTCCGGTTCTCGAAAAGATACTCATAATAGAGAACAACGCAGGCGAGGCAGACGCGCTCACGGGTATTCTTTCAACCACGTGTACGGTTGACGTGCTGAATATTCACGACGGCGCAGACCTCTTCCCGCGCGACCTCCACTCACTCGCACAGTATGATGAGGTGCTCCTCGTGAACATATCAAATTCCGACCTTACATCGGATATGGTACCCGAGGACTTCATGCAAAATTTGTACACTTATGTTTACAACGTCGGCGGCGGTCTCTTCACCGTCGGAGGGCAGAACGATTATGCCGAGGACGGCAGGACCCAGATACCCCATGCCTACAACAGGCGGGATATGCAGGGCTCGCTCCTCCAGCAGATGCTCCCGGTGCAGGTCATAGAGTACAAGCCCCCGATAGCCGTAATGATAGTTATAGACACCTCTGGCTCCATGAGTATGGGGCGGTATGAGGCAGCGCTCTCTGCCGCGACGGAGATCGTTGACTCTCTCTCATCCCGCGACTACTGCGGTATCACGACCTTTGACTCCTCGTCAAAGGAGAACATAAGCGTCATACCCGTGTCACAGAAGGACAGACTGCTCGATGAGATAAAGAACCTCAAAAACACGAGTTCGTCGGGCTCCGGCGGTACGGTGTTCTCCGGGGCAATTGAGCTCGCGGGTCGGTCGCTCGCTCCCATTCCGGTTGAGAGACGGCATATAGTTCTCCTGACTGACGGTAACCCGTCCGACAGCCTCGACCCGGTGGACGCAAACGACAGAAACGCCTACGGAAAGTACATTCAGGATAACTACAGACAGAACAACATAACGATGTCGATATTCGCCCTCGGCATGTCCTCCGGCAACCGTGAGGACCTCGAAAAGGCGGCGAAAGAGTACGGCCACGGTCAGTTCTTCGATATTCCCCTCGGGGAGGTCGACAGGGTCCCGACGTATGCAA
>CALDMI010000063.1 GCA_937914815.1 uncultured Clostridia bacterium | reverse complement strand
ATGCGCGGAAATAACAAAGCCATGACGCCCCGGTTGCGAGCCCGGAAAGGATAAGAAACAGCCATGACCTCCCGCTTACAGCGGAGATATCTCCGAGCGAGCCGGCGACCATCACCATAACAAACGACATTGCGAGCACTACAATGGTTCGTATTGCCGTCGCCACGGTGGATGAGGTCTTCCTTATACCGCATTTTGCAAGTATCGATGTCAGACCGGCAAAAAGCGCTGAAAGAAACGCGAATACCACCCACATAAACCGCCGTCACCACTTTGCGAGAATGTGCGGGAAGCCTGCGCGGCTCTCGGTCTTTGATACGGTATAGAGCTTGTCGAGAAGCGCGGCGAAGGTCTCCGCCTCCTCCGGCGTAAGACATGATGTCAGATATTCGTAAAATCCTGCCTCGACCTCCGCCTTTGATGATTTTAAGCTCTCGGCTTTCTCCGTCGGATAAAGGAGCTGACAGCGCTTGTCGCTCGGCGACTCGCGCCGCTCAAGATACCCCTTTATCTCAAGATTTTTCGTTCTGCGCGCGATTGCCGCCTTGTCTGCGTTCAGTATTTCGGCGAGGTGCGCCTGTGTACAGCCGGGATTGTGGCGCAGGGCGTGTATAAGGTCTATCTCCGCGGTGCCTACCCCGCCCTCCCGCATCGTGCGGAGGACGAGTTTTTCCGCCTCCCGCGCTATTTTCGTTATCTTCCGTTCCGTAATATCCATGTATCTTTCCCTCCGGAATATAAATAATATCTGTTGTATGTACATCGTTGTACCTACAACTATTATATCACTCCGTCCCGGAAAGTCAAGAGTAATTTCCGGAATATATTTTGCGGACATTTCCCCGCCCGCCAAACGCCGTTCGCCGGATTTTCACCGGCTTTTCAGTAAATTTTCACTTTTTCGGTGAACATTCACTCTATTCAGTGAATTTTCAGTGAATATTCACTTTTTCGGTTGACAAAGTGAAAATTTCGGCTATAATATAAGGTAGAAGTTATCCGGAGGTATCGAATATGAATTTTGAGACCGAAAACATAGAGTTCAAATCTCAGTTCACAGAAGAAATATATAAAGAGGTAATAGCCTTTGCAAACACGGACGGGGGCTTTATATATGTAGGAATAGACAACAACGGGCAGGTCGTCGGGCTCTCGGATGTCGACAGCGAGTACACACGGATAACAAACGGTATCCGTGACGCCATCATGCCGGATGTCACAATGTTTGTCCACTACTCCATTCAGGACAACAATGTGGTGCGTATCGCTGTAAACGAGGGAACAAACAAGCCGTATTATCTGAAGAGCAAGGGACTGAAGCCGAGCGGAGTATTCGTCAGGCAGGGGACATCAAGCGTCCCGGCATCGTCGGAGCAGATACGCCGGATGATAAAGGAGAGCGACGGCGACGATTACGAAGCCGCGCGCTCACTCGAACAGAATCTCACCTTCGTTTCCGCAAAAGCCACATTTGAGCGATACGGGGTCGAATTTTCCGAGGAAAAGTACCGCGCCCTCGGTATTACTTCAAACGGCGTATATACAAATCTGGCGCTTCTTCTCTCCGACCAGTGCCGGCACACAATAAAAATCGCCGTATTCAAGGACGAGACCTGCACGGAGTTCCGCGACAGCCGGGAATTTTCCGGCTCGGTCTGCAAGCAGTTTGAGGATGCTGTAAGCTATCTGAATCTCTGCAACAGGACGCTCTCTGAAATAAACGGTCTTGTTCGCACGGACAGAAAAGACTATCCGGACGAGGCTGTCCGTGAGGCTCTGCTCAATGCCATTGTCCACCGCGATTACAGCTTCAGCGGTAGTATAATCATCAATGTAAACGACAGCAAAATGGAGTTCATATCTCTCGGCGGTCTGTTCCCCGGTTTGTCTGCCGACGATATCCGCATAGGAATTTCACAGCCGAGAAACAAAAAGCTCGCCGAAATATTCCACCGTCTCCGCCTTATCGAGAGTTACGGCACCGGTATCAGACGAATATATAAGCTCTACGAGGGCTTCCCCGTACAGCCGACTATCGATATAAGTGGAAATGCCTTCAAACTTACTCTCCCCAACATGAACGAAGCCGTGCCGGAGCCCGCCGACACCCGACTCACAGAGCAGATGAAGTGCATACTTGATTATATCGGGGAGCACGGCGAGGCAACCGACGCCGGGATAGAGGGCGCGCTGTCGCTGAAACGCACGCGCGTATACACCCTTATGCGCGAAATGCGTGATATGGGGCTTATCCGTATAAACGGAAGAGGAAAGAACAAAACCTATACCCGTGTATAATTTCCCAGGTATAATACGGAGAAACAAAGGCAAAAAAGAGAAAAATCCCGCGCCGTGGCGCGGGATTTTTTAGTGCATATCAGTAATTCTCTTTTCTTACCTCAAAGTAAGACTGCGGGTGGTTGCACACCGGGCAGACCTCCGGCGCCTTGACGCCCATGACAAGGTGACCGCAGTTGCGGCACTCCCACATTGTCATCTCGCCCTTCTCGAACACTGCCTGTGCCTCCACATTATGAAGCAGGGCGCGGTATCTCTCCTCATGTGCGCGCTCGATAGCCGCGACGGCGCGGAACTTGAACGCGAGCTCGTGAAAGCCCTCCTCCTCCGCTTCCTTTGCGAATGTGTCGTACATATCCGTCCATTCGTAGTTTTCGCCCTCGGCTGCCGCGGCGAGGTTTGCCGCGGTGTCGGAAAGACCGCCGAGCGCCTTGAACCACATCTTCGCATGCTCTTTTTCATTGTCTGCGGTGGAGAGGAATATAGAGGCTATCTGCTCGTACCCCTCCTTTTTCGCGACAGAGGCAAAATATGTGTACTTGTTTCTCGCCTGCGATTCCCCGGAAAATGCCGTCATAAGATTCTTTTCGGTTTTTGAACCCTTGAGTTCCATAAAAAGTCCCCCTTTGCCGGTAATCCGGCTCGATTATTCATTATACGCGGTGCCGACCGCGCTGTATACACCATAGGAAAAATTATTTATTGAAATATCTCTTGAGAAGTCCCTCAAATGCCTTGCCGTGACGGGCTTCGTCGCGCGCCATCTCGTGCACGGTGTCGTGGATAGCGTCAAGATTAAGCTTCTTTGCAAGCGTCGCGAGCTCTACCTTGCCCGCGGTCGCGCCGTTCTCTGCCGCAACGCGGAGCTCAAGGTTCTTCTTTGTGGAGTCTGTGACGACCTCGCCGAGGAGCTCTGCAAACTTCGCCGCGTGCTCTGCCTCCTCCCATGCCGCCTTCTCATAATAAGAGCCGACCTCGGGATATCCCTCACGATAAGCGACGCGCGCCATTGCAAGATACATACCTACCTCGGAGCACTCGCCGCTGAAATTCATGCGGAGCCCCTCGATAACTCTCTCGTCAACACCCTTGGCGACGCCGACAACATGCTCGGCAGCCCATGTGGGCGCGTCTGCCTCCTCGACCTTGAAGGACGAGCCGGGAGCATGGCATATCGGGCACTCTGCCGGTGCCTCGTCTCCCTCGTGAACGTAACCGCATATAGGACATACATACTTTTTCATTTTGATTTTCTCCTTTTTAATGTAAAGTTTTGTTTGAATTTTGTTTTGATTTTGAGCTTTGCTTTTAAGTTCTGTTTTTTGTTTGCTTTTTAAGTATTTGCCGTTTCCGGGGTTTTAGTCACCGGGCGGGCACTTCCCCGCCGCGCCCTCGCGGCATCGGCGGCAGACGCCGTAGTAGACCGTGCGCATCCTCTCAACAAGGAAGCCGTCGCCTACCGTCTCCGGTCTCTCCGTCTCATCGAGCGGCAGGTCGTAGACCGAGGAGCAGACGCGGCAGACCATGTGCGCATGGTCGTCTGCACACCCGTCATAGAGCACCGTGCGCTCGTCCGTCTCAACCGTCCGTATCTCGCCCTCCTCACAGAGCTTACCGAGGTTGCGGTAAACCGTCCCGAGGCTGACATCCGGGAGCTCCTCTCTTGCGAGCCCATATATCTCCGCGGCGCTGTAATGTCTGCGCTCTCTTCGGAGTATTCCGAGGATCACCTCTCTTTGCTTTGAATGTCTCATTGATTTTCTCCATGTAGGAATAGTTCCTATTATCATTTTACCAGACTTTTCGTCTCTTGTCAATAGCTTTCCGGAAATTTTTTTGTTTTTTTCACTCCGTTGTCCTGACGGATTTACGGCGGTGCGTCTGAATTTTATCTTCGCGGATTTCCGCGTGCAAAACATATATTATTTTCTGCACAGATTTCCGTGCACGAAACGGAGATATACAAAACCCCCGGGGCAAATTGCCCCGGGGGTCAGGCTCCCGCGATGCTGCGGGAGCCTTTTTATTATGTCACTTTTCGGTTTTATGCCGCTTTTACGGCTTTATTCCGCTTTTGCTGCTCTTTCCGGAGCTCACGCTTCCATTTTTACAGCTTTTCCGCGGTTTTGTGATGCGGATTTCTCCTGTCTTTTATTTACCGCTTCTTCTCTTTTTAAGAAGAACTATCACAAGCGCCGTTACGGCAAGGACAAGCACGCATGCACCGGCGACTATTCCGATAACCGCGCCGACCGGGAGCCCGTTTTCGTCATTATTATCCGGTGTCGGGTCGGGTGTCGGAGTCGGGGTCGGGCTGTCGCCCTTGTTTACCGTAAGCGATATTTCCTTTTCAATTCCCCGATAGGAGAATTTTACGCTCTGCTGACCCTCTTTCAGGGGCTCTGTCGGGAGGGTGAAGCCCTCCGAAACAGTCTCCTGTGAGCCGTCGTCATAGATAACGGTAAGCACCATTCCGGTAGCGTCAAACAGCTCGCCCGCCTTATAGACAAGCTTTGTCGGCGAGGTCTTAACGCGAAGCTCGGTTATCTTCACCTGCTCGCCCATTGCGGTGCGGGCGGCGCGTATCGCGGTCTCCGCCGCGAAGAGCTTATCCGCGTTCTCTATAAATGCGAGCTGGTCGGCATTTGTTACCTTATTATATGCGGCGCGCGCGGCACCGACGGTTGCCTTATAGCCGTCGAGCAGTTCCCTTGCCGCGGTCTTATCCGCCATTCCGACAATCGCGTTTATCTCGTCGACTCCGGGAAGAGAATTTATCTTCTCTATCGCGTCCTTGGTACTATCCTCCGCTATGACCGGTGTCTGCTCGCGTCTGCCGAAGAACAACTCCCATGCCCTGTTGCCGAAGCCTGCGGCATTTGCGGGATAATACACCGTCATTCCGAGGTCATCGGTCCCGGAGACCTCCGGATAGAGGACGAGCGCCGCATAATCAGAGAAGTTCGCGTAGAATTTCTCCTCGCTGTAATTGCCCGAGGTGAAGAGCGCACGCTGTGCATCCGTCTCGAAGAGATCGGCAATATACGCCTCAAGCACAGGGGCGGTGAGCCCCGTGAACACATAGGTGTCAGCCGAGCAGCCGTAGAACGCCTTGTCGCCTATCGCGGCAATATCCGCGTTGAATGTAACGCGCTCAAGCTTTCCTGCACCCCGGAACGCCTCGTCACCTATTCTCGCGACTCCGGCGGGAACGGTATATTCCTTTGCGGACGCCGCGGGGGCGTATGCGTCAAGCTGCAGCTTCCCGTTCGGGAGGCGGGAGAACAGCACGCCGTCTATAACCGAGTACACGCTGTTTTCACCCGCGAGGGCTATCTTCGTTACTCCAGTACCGGCGAATACTCCCTTACCTACCGCGCCGCGCTCGGAGCGCAGTGTCGCGGGGAAGGTGAGCACTCCGCGCAGGGAGGTGTTCTCAAACGCGCGGTCGCCTATCGTCTCAAGCTTTGTAAGGTCTGTCACAGCCTCGAGCTCCGCCCCGCTGAAGGCACCGGCGCCTATTGTCCGCGCCTCCGGGAGGCTGACCCTCCCGAGCTTCACGCCCGAGAACGCGTAATTCCCTATCGTGCGCAGCGCCGAAACGTCGGAGAGCGAGAGCGACGTGCAGCCACCGAACGCATAATCGCCGGCAGATGTCAGCGCCGAGGTATCAAGAGATTTGAGAGCCTGACAGCCGTAGAATGAGTAATCTCCGGCGGAGGTTATCGCGCCGAGGTTCAGCTCCGTAAGAGCCGTACAGCCCGTGAATGTCATGCTTCCGATACGCTTCACCGAGTCGCGGACGCTGTCGGGCAGGACAACCGTTGTAAGGCTCCTGTACCCTGTCGTGCTCGCGAATGTGCCGCTCCCTATATCGGTTGTCCCCTCCGCAAAGGAGACGTAGGAGAGCTTATATCCGCTGACCGTCGCGGGAATGGAGGAATCCGGGATAAAGAAGAAGGTTCCGTATCCGACCTTCGTCAGCGCCGGGAGTTTCGCACTCTTCAGAAGATAGCTGTACGCGAATACATAGTCCCCGAGCTCGGTGACATTCGTACCCGTTATATCAAGCGTCTCCATATCCGTGTAGCGGAAGGAGCTGTCGCCGAGCTTCGTTACACTCTCGGAGAGCGTGAAGCTCTTCAGCCCAGAGAGCGCGAACGTATACGCCGGGACGGTGTCAACGCCCGCGCCGAAGTTCACCGACTCAAGAGAGGAACAGCCGTAGAATACTCCCTCTCCCATTCCGGTGACCGTCGCGGGTACCGAGAGCGGGCGGGTGCTGTACGAAAGTCCTGTATCGGCAAAGGCGTAATCGCCTATATACTCGACCGAGCCGAGGTTCAGAGTGCGCAGACTCTGCGCGCCGGCAAATGCGCCCGCGCCTATTACCTTGAGTGAATCCGGAGCCCGGAAGCTCTCAAGCGTCCGGGGCGCGAACACGAGGGTCGACATCGTCGAATCGGTGTAATAGCACCCGTCGGCAGCGCGGTAATAGATGCCCGACCCGCCGTTTGCAAATACTATCTCGGAGAGCTGTGTACCCGAGAAGGGTATCAGAGCCGAGCCGAATGTAAACTCATTCGTGTCGGTGTACTCAACCGTGCGAAGCGCGGTGCAGCCGGAGAACATGCCGTCCCCTATGACCGTGTGCACGGACATTTTAACCTTTTTGAGCGAGGTGCAGCCCTCGAACACATCGTCGCCGCTGACGCGCAGGCAGGTTATATCAACCTCGGAGAGCGAGGTGCAGCCTCTGAACGCGCCGGTGCCGAGAGTGCCTATCTGGGGGGATGTGCGCTCAAACTGCTCCTCCGAAAGGTCAAGAATGTTCGCGGTCTTTGTATCGACCGAGCTATCGGTCACGACAAGATTGTTTATATATTTCAGAGACGTACAGCCCTCAAACGCGCCCGTCGAGAAGGTTATCGCGCGGGAGCGCAGGTCTATCTGCTCAAGGGCGGTGCAGTTTCTGAACGCGCCGTTTCCGACGAAGGTAACGCTCGTCGGCAGGATAACCCGGCGCAGCGCCGTCATACCGTCGAACGCCCCGCTCCTTATCTCCATTGTGGGAGAGGAGATTTCGAGCTCGGTTATATTATTATTGCCCTTGAAGGCGTCCTCATAGATGTAGTAGACATTCAGACTCTTCGGTATCGTGACCTTGCCGCCGAGACCGTGATACTCGCGCAGATAACCGTTCTGCACGACAAATTCCGGTCCGACGTTGAGCCTCGCGGAGACGGCTATCGCCGTGACCTTTCCGTTTTTGTCATACTGTGTCGCCGTGATTATCGCGGTGCCCTCGCGCAGGGTCTTTACGACGCCGGTTTTCTCGTCAACCGTCGCGACATCAGGAGAGGAGGATGAGAAGCGGATATCGAGCCCGTCGGGATAATACCACGGGTCGGCTGTAACTTTCAGAACATAGGTCGTGTTCGGGTTGACATCCGCGCCCTTCGTCGGGTCGACCATCGCGCCGTCGCCGTCCCGGATAAGACCGAGAGTCAGGCGCTTCAGCTTCACGCCCGTGCTTGTCACCTTATCGCTTACGGTAACCTTTACGGTCGCCTTGTTCTTTGTCGCCGTGTTCGGCGCACCGTAAACCGTAACGGTGGCTGTACCGGTGCCGGTGGCGTAGAGCTCACCGTTCTTTACCTTTACGACCTTTTCATTTGAAGAGGTCCAGAAGAGATTGGTTGCCGCCGCGTCGGAGGGCGAGACGGTGACGCCTATTGTCGCGACCTCGCCTATATCGAGGCTCACTGCAGAGGTGCTCGTCTTTATCTCCTCGGGGTACTTCACAGCCTCCGCAAGGGTCTTCCAGTTCGTCAGGTGGTAAGCTCTCGTGTTCAGCGCGTAGTCGTCAAGCTGAATGTACATGTCGATATCCGAATAGAAGTAATCGGTGATATCAACCGACACGGTGGCGACGCCGCCGCGCGAGGACTCAACGGGTATCCACTCCCCCGTCAGGAGCTCGAGCTCCATCTCGTCGGTATTCAGATAGCAGAGCGCAACCGACTGAGTGTACTGGTTATCGTATGTGTCTATATCAAGGTAAACCTTGTACTTTGTCTCCTTGCCCTCCTTGTAGGGGTCGAAGCGGACGCGGTAGTCTATGAGCTCCGGCGCCTCGTTATCCACATAGAAGGTAAAGGAATAGGAGTCCTCCTCCCGTGCCTCGGGGTACTCTCCGTCGAGGACGCGGTCCATACGACCGGTCATCGTGAAGTTGTACTTACGGTTGTTTGCGAGCCCCATTTCAAGCGGGGAGAGCTCAAGGAGGACGTTCGACGCCGACGCGGTAGCGGAGCCACCGGAATATGCCTTCCTTATATTGGTCTGCGTCTCGGAATAGACGACCTCGCCTGTCACGGCGTCGGTTATCACTATATCCATATACTTCGCGCCGCGGAGAAGCCCGGCATAGACCGAGTAGAGCTCATACGCCGTGCGGTTCCCCTGCGTGTCGTACATCGATACCGCAACCTTATCCTCGGAGGAATAGATCACCTTCGTGGAGCCGGAGGGCATCTCATAGAGGTAGGTCCCGAGAGGGATTATATATTTTCCGTTGTTGTAGGAGCCGAGCGGGACGGTCGGATAGACCTGTGCCTGCGGCTTCTCGTCGTCGGGAATGGAGTCGTCCTGCTTTGCCTTATCCTCATCGAAGAGCGAGAGGTCAAACATCGGGGCGGAGTGCCAGTCTCCGTAGAACGCGAGGAACGGCACAGAGAGGTCAACCTCTCCCTCTCCCGTCTCGTCACCGAGGGTCACAAAGCCCTCGACATACATTCCGTTTTTGAAATTGTCGTCGAGATACTTTCTCGCCTCGGAATTAAGAGTTATCTTTGCGCTTACAAGGATATCGGCACCTGCGGAAAGTCTTATCTTCCCGTCCGTCACCGCATCTCCGTTCACCGAGTAGACGATGTCGCACATATCGCCGAGCATATACGCATGCTCTGCCACGGTGCGGACGCCGCCCTTGTCCTCAATTACCGTCTCGGTCATAACGAGGGTCGAGATGTCGTAGACGCGCGCGGTGTCACCCATGTTTTTGAGGTGGAAGTTCAGGTGATATATTCCGCTCTTCGTCTTGTCATCGCCGAGCTCTATCTTCGCCTTGTCGGTTCCGTCAACATAGATGTAAGCCTCGGTCTCTATCGCGTTCTTTATCGTCGCGAGACCCGCGCCCTGCTTTCTCGGCGAATACGGAGTCCCGTACTCGTCATAGGCAATGACCGGCGCGCTCATTATGAGGCGGTTTGCGAGGGTTATCTGTTCGTTTCTGTCAGTTATCTCCGGGTGCTTTTCCCTTATGTACTGGAGCACCAGAGTATAGGCACCCGCCATGTTGGGCGCAGCCATCGACGTACCCGAGAGGGTGTCCCAGCCGCCGGGGACGGCAGAGGTTATCTCACCGCCGTGCGCGGTTATCTCGGGCTTTAAGTGCAGGGAGGGGGTGGGTCCCCAGGATGAGAAGTCCGACATGAAGGGACCGCCGAGGAGCGATTTTGATATTGTTATCTCGCCCTCGCGCCTCGAATTTATGCGGGAGAGGAGCGATTTTGACGCGTCCATGGTTATAGAGCAGACGGGTATATCCTTTACCCCGCCTATCGTCATATTTATGTTGCCGCTCACGTTGTTGTAGATAATGACGCCTATCGCGCCGCGCTCTTTCGCAATCCTGACCTTCTCTTCAAAGGTCATTCCGCCACCGCCGCGCTCTACAAGCACTATCTTTCCCTTTACATCGAGCCCGGTGTAACCCGCGTACTGACCGTAGAGCTGTACCGCGACATATTTCACCGTCACGGCGTCGCTCTCGGATTTTCCGAGCTTGTTGACAAGGAGCTCCTTTACGAACTCCTTCTTGTTTCCGTTTCCGTCGGAGACCTCGTTGAAGAACACAGCCGCCGCGCCGTCGGAGGTCAGCATGTACTGTGACTTCTGCCCGCTGATACTCGCGACGGAGAGCGCCTCCTCAAAGGTGGAGGGAGAGCCGACGGTCGCAGAGTCCGGGGTCTCGGTAAGGTTCGTACCGGTGCGGGAGCCGTATGCGGAGGAATAGTCGTTGCTCGCCGCGACGACGAGGCTTATTCCGTTCTCGCGTATGCTCTTGTATACATTTATCATGAGGTCGTCGTCCCCCTCCGAGAATCCGGCAGAGGAGCCGAGCGACATGTTTATGACGTCGACCCCGAGCTTCACGCAATCCTCAAGGGCGGCGAGAATATCGACGGTCTCCGCCCCGCCGAGCGACTTGCTGTCCTCCCGGTCGGTGAACACCTTGCATATGACGAGCTGTGCCTCCGGGGCGACGCCGCTGAAGGTCATGGGGTTGCCGTCCTTGCCGAGTATCGGATTTCCGTCCGCGTCGGTGATATACTCATCGGCGCCCTCGCCGAGGTTACCCGCGATTATACCCGCAACATGGGTACCGTGTACCGAATAGGACGGGTAGACCACAGAGTCCTTGTCGGCGTAGTCGTAGGCAAACGGCACCTTTTCGTTGTAGTAGACATCATCTATTGTCGAGGTCCTGTCAAAGCGCAGGAGCCCCGCATTGTAGTTGCCGTCGAATATCCGACCCGCAACCGTGTCCTTTGTAAGTGTATACTTTTTCGGCATCGTGCGGAATGCGGCATGCGAGCTGTCAAGCCCCGTGTCGAGCACGGCGACAACAAGCCCGGAGCCGTCGAAGTCTATACCCTCGGTCTTATAGATACCGGTGCTCCATACGTTCGCGTTGTTTGTGGTTATCGCCTCCGGCTCTGCGTAATGCTCGCTGAAGGTCACCGACTTTACGCCCGAGAGGGAGGATATCTCCTTTACATCGCGGTATCTGACGCGCACACCCACCGAATTTGTAAAGAGCGTGTAGGTGTACTTGCTCTCATAGATTATACCCGTGTCCTCGAGCCGCGAGAGAAACTCCTGCTGCTCTGCGCGTATATCGCGCTCGGCGGCGGCTGCCTCGTCGGTTTTCGCATACTCTGTCAGGGAGAGCTCACTCTTCGACTCGCGGTGGAGGTCGGAGAGCGACTTTCCGTCAAGGTTCACGAACACCCAGTAGTAGCTGTCCGGGTTCTTGTTTTCCTTTACAGTTGAATTGAAGAGCCTGTCGGCAAAGCCGTACTGCCCCGTCACATCGCTGAAAAGCCGTCTGCCGGAGGACGCCCCGCCCGCGAGCGAGACGACCGGAAGAGACATCAGCACGCAGACGATGAGCAGAAGCGCCGTCGCGGCTTTCAGAAACGCGTGTTTCTTTTTCATATTTTCCGTTCCTTATAAAATCAGAGGTTTTTACCGTCGTAGAGGTGGCAGGCGACGAAGTGCCCGGGTTTAACCTCCCGGAGCTCCGGCACCTCGCATTTGCACCTTTCCGTGCAGTGCTCGCACCTCGTGTGGAATTTACAGCCCGATGGCGGGTTTGCCGGAGAGGGGATGTCTCCGGTCAGAATCTTGTGGTTCATTTTCACCGCCGGGTCGGGCACCGGCACGGCGCTCAGCAGTGCCTCGGTATACGGGTGAAGCGGCGACTCAAATATATCCTCTGTCGGCGAATACTCGACCATCGAGCCGAGGTACATGACGCCGACCTCGTCGGATATATGTCTGACGACCGAGAGGTCGTGCGATATGAATATATAGGAGAGCGACTGCTTCTCCTGGAGGTCGCGGAGAAGATTTATTATCTGCGCCTGAATGGAGACGTCGAGTGCCGACACCGGCTCGTCGCATATTATGATCTCCGGCTGCAGGGCGAGGGAGCGCGCAATGCAGATACGCTGTCTCTGCCCTCCGGAAAACTCGTGCGGATAGCGGTCATAATAATGAGCCGGGAGCCCGCACTCCTCCATAATTTTTAGCACATACTGCTTATGCTCCGACGCCGGGACAATCTTATGCACCTTCACAGCCTCGCCTATTATCTCGCCGACCGGCATACGCGGGGAGAGCGATGAATAGGGGTCCTGGAATATCATCTGAAGCTTCGGACGGACCGCCCGGAGCTCCCCCGACGAGAGGGTCGCAAGGTCTATGCCCTTGAAGAGCACCTTCCCCCCCGTTACGCTGTAAAGCCGCATTATCGTGCGCCCCATCGTCGTCTTTCCGCAGCCGGACTCGCCGACGATGCCGACGGTGGTACCCGGGCGGACGCGGAAGCTCACATCATCGACCGCGCGAAGATAAGAGGTCGCGCGCCCGACGGCATTTGTGCCGAGGGGGAAATACTTCTTTAAGTGCTTTACCTCAAGAATGTAGTCGGGGTCGTGCTCCGGGTCTGTCGGGTGCCGCCCGCCGAACAGGTCGGCTTTATCCGCAGAATCGGATTTATGTAAAGTTTTCTTGTCATTCAT